>DATEHJ010000190.1:0-4244 GCA_035279645.1 Gemmatimonadaceae bacterium | reverse complement strand
ACGATCTCGCGAATGAAATCTCGTTTCGGCGGAGCAGCGGTCACGACAAGAAAAGGGGCTAGGGGCTAGGGAATAGGGGCTAGGGATTTGAAACGTAAGGAGAAGCACAACCACGCCGGAAGCGGCCGGTTGGTCATCCCGAGGAGCGTAGCGACGAGGGATCTGCTTTTCCGAGCTGGTCAAAAGCAGATCCCTCGCTTCGCTCGGGATGACAGGGTGGCCCCTCTATGGGTCCACCGTAATCGTGTACCCTCCGCCAAATGCAGCTCCGGCGCCGTTCTGCGTGACCCAGACCCTCACGAAGCCGCCGCCCGTCGTCGAAAGCGAGACGGTCCCTCCGGTCGTACCGGCGCTCGATTTGATCGGAGCGCCGAGGACGGTATCGCTCGTCCCGTTGCGGAACTCGATGAGCGGTTGGAACGCGGCCGACGACACCGTGACTCGCAGCGTCTTCGTCGACGGAACGAAGATCGAGAAGCCATCGGCCAGTGTGCTCGCGCCGGCGATCGTGGTGTAGGCGCAGTCCTGGCCTAACGTGGCCGGCAACGTTGTGAGTCCGAACGTCGTCCGCGTGAGGTTGCACCCGGCGAGCGACTGGAGCGGCGCCAGCGTTAGGCGATACGAGCCGAACGTGTTCGCGGCGGCGTTCGCGGCGCCGAGCTGGTAGCTCCCTGCGGGGAGTGCGAGCACCTGCGCCGTGGACGCGGCGCCGGCCGGCGGTGTCGAGAACCAGAAGGTCGCGGCCGTGGGGAAGAAGAGAAGCTCGGGCACGACCGTCAAGGTGAGCGATGCCGTGAGGAGCTGCTGCGACGAGAGCGAGAAGGAGTAAAAATCGGCGAACTGTCCCGTGGCGAACTGGCAGTCGGTGTTCGCGATCGATCCCGAGACCGTGCTTCCGACGGCGATCGGCAGCACCAAGGCGCACGGATCGAAGTTGAAGGTGGCGGTCACGACCGAGCTTGCCGTGGTGGACGGGATGACACAGTTCGCCGACCCACTGCACGCACCCGACCAAACCGAGAAGACGTTGCCAGACTGTGGTACCGCGCTCGGGGTCAGCGTTACGCTGGTCGCGGCGCCGAAGGTCGCGGAGCAAGCGCCCGTGATGGACCCGCTGGTGACAGAGCAGTTGATGCCCGCCGGAATCGAGACGACCGTCCCGTTTCCGGTGCCGGCGCCGGCGAGAGTGAGTGTCGTCGTCGAAGTTGCGTGGAAGTTTGCGCCGATGGTGCTCAATGTCGCAGTCAACGTCTGCGCGGTGCTCGCCCCACCGAGAACCCAGGAGCCGACGGTGGCAATCCCGTTTGCATCGGTCGTTTGGACGCCGCCCGTCACGCTCCCGCCTCCAGCCGTCGGCGTGAAAGTCACCGTTACGCCGGGTACCGGGCTCCCAGCCTTGCTCGTGACGCGCACGGACGGCGGTGTCTTTACGGCCGTCCCGAGGGCCGTCGTCTGCGAATCGCCGGCGACGATTGTAAATGTGGATGGGCCGATGTACGCGACGCCTACCGTCACCGGCGCCGTGATCACACCACGCTGCACGCCCACGGACTGTGCGCCTGCATAGAGGGGCAGCGTCCCGCTCCGCAACTGCAGCTGGACGAAGAACGTCTCCTGCGGAGCGTCGAGAGGAACTCTCACGTCGATCGTGACCTGGGAATCGGCCGCTGGAAAGGGCACGTTCAACTCCTCGACCTGACTCTCGTCCGGACCGAGGACGATGACGTCGACGTTGTCCACCGTGAGGTCCGCAGCGGTTACCGACCGGGACGCGGGGTATGCCACCGCCAGCGAGAGATTGGCGACGCCAAATCGACCTGCCGACATCGGAGATTCCGAGCAGGTCGCGACACCGCACGCGAACAAAAGCAATGCGACGAAGCGTGCGTGGGCTGAACGCATTCGAGATCTCCCGATAAAGGCCTCAAACCGCCTCATCGCGGGATGCTCCCGGCGATGGTATGCTCATGCTGTACCGAACACCAGCGGAGCGCCAGATGATTGGCTTCAACGCATCATTCCGTGCTGTACTACTCGCCGTCGCATTCAACGCTGCAACCACGAACCATGCCCGCGCACAGACGATCGCGCACCGAGGCGCGACGCCGCTCGTGTTCGTCGAAAATACCAATGGCGGTGACGTCTCCATCATCGACGCGAACACACTGAAGGTCCTCGGCACGATCCCCGTCGGGCTTTCGCCTGATGACATCGTCGCCGCGCCGTCCGGAGATGTGCTGTACGTAAGCCGCATCGTTCACCGCGACGACGGCCGCCCAACTGGCACCGGCGAGCTGGTGACCATCGACGTCGCGACGCAAAAGGTGATTTGGCGAGTCGGGTTTCGCGGTGTGCCGAATCACGTCGCTGTGTCGCCAGACGGTCGCCGCGTGTACGTCACGGTCGTTTCCGGGAATTATGTCGACGTCTTCGACCCAGCGCGTCGCGCGCTCGTTGATAGCGTCGACGTCGGCACCGGACCGCACGACATCGAGGTGTCTCACGATGGCAAGACGGTGTACGTCGGCCTGATTCGTGGCACCGACGTTACCGCCTTCGACGCCGCGACGAATCGCGTGCTGCGCAAGATTCCGTTCGGCGCGAACGTGCGACCAATCGCTGTCGCGCACGACGAGAGCCGGATCTACGTGCAGCTGTCGCAGTACTACGGTTTCGTCGTCGCCGATGCGCGTTCGGGGAAGATTCTTCGCCGCGTAGAGATGCCTCTACCAAAGGGCGCGAAGATGCCAGACACCCTGCCGGTCACGACCAACCACGGTATCCGTATTACCGGCGATGGCCGGTATCTCGTCGCCAATGGCAGCATGACAGACCTCGTCGGTATCTACACGCTCCCCGATCTCAAGCTCGTCGGCACGGTGCCCGTCGGGAGAGATCCGAATTGGGTGACGCTCTCCCCCGACGGCCGGCGCGTGTTCATCAGCAATCGCGGTTCGGATGACGTGTCGGTCGTCGACCTCGCGTCGCGCAAAGAGCTCGGACGCGTGAAGGTCGGGAAATATCCGCAGCGGATGACCGCGGTCCTCGCCAGTCGTTAGGCGGCGGGTGCGATCCCGGCGCGAGTTTCTTGGTGACGCCGCGCGTTTCGCGGCCGCCGCGGCGGCTGCCGGCTGCAGTGCCAAAACCAAGCCGCCGCTTTTCGAGACGACCGTCGACGTCGGGTCCCTCACCACCGACGGCGCATCGCTCGTAACGTCGATGCCGGGTTTGGATGGCGCGCCTATTCTCATCGTGCGGGACGGCTCTCGCCGGTTTCACGCCCTCTCGATGCAGTGCACCCACGAGGGGTGCCCGGTGCGGCCACCGTCGCAGGGGATCATCACTTGCCCCTGTCATGGGTCCCAGTACGACCTCGAGGGTCGCGTGCGGCGCGGGCCCGCTCAGTTGCCGCTCGCGCGATACGCCACGGTGTATCACTGGCTGTCGAAACGGCTCACCGTCCGCGTCGACGCGTGATGCCGGAACCCAACGTAGGTGCCGGACGCTTTGTACGTTTCCCAAACGGCAAACTTCAGCCGAGTCTCTCTCACGAAATCATGATGTCCATACGACGCTCCATCGTTACTCTGTCCTTCACCGTCGCCTTTGCGATCGCCGGCGCGTGTCACTCGAGCGCCCCGAAGGTCATTCCCCCTCCTCGCCAGTTGAGTGACTCTGCGGCTGCCGCCGTACGCTGGGTCGACGAGCACGCCGTTGCGATCGCGATGGATTCGACGCGGCCGGTCGCCATCGGCGCGTCCTTCGTCACGTTCGTCGGCAATGCCCGCCTCCTCGGGGTGAGTGAGCTCACCGAAGGCACACACCAGTTCGCCCCGATCATGCGCATCCTCCTCGACTCGCTCTCGAGCCGCGGATTCCGTGGCATCGCCGTACAAGCACCAATGGCGGAGGCGATGGAGCTCGATCGCTACGTGCGGACCGGCGTCGGCAACCCGCGCCAGTGGCTTCGCGCCCTGGGCTCGCCACACTGGAATACCCAGGAGATACTCGATTTGGTCGAGTGGATTCGCGGTTATAACAAGGGTCGCGCTACCACTGAGCAGATCGGGTTCTACGGGTTCGAGCTGCCGAACGCCGGTCACGCGCTGGCGGTCATCACGACAATGCCCGACAGTATCGTTGGGACGTCGTTGAACGCCTGGCTTCGTCGCGAGATTCAGTGCGTGTCGACGGGCGAGAGTGCGGCGTGGGGACGCGACGGTCCCGCGTCCGACAGCTCGTTC
>DATEHJ010000189.1:0-2614 GCA_035279645.1 Gemmatimonadaceae bacterium | reverse complement strand
GGCGAGCGCGCATCTCACCCGGGCCTGGCGAGTCCAGAATCGAGACACGGAGACTCGAGGCGCGCGACGTGAGATTGAGCCCACGGTCTCACGCCTGGCATCGCGAGCCTGCGTGTCTTGAGACTGGACTCGCCAGGCCCGGGTGAGATGGCCGCACGGCGCACGAAAAAGGAGGGATCTCAAGTCTCACGTCCCGAGTCTCAGTCTGACTGATGTCTCGGCTTAGCCCCTCTTCTCGACAACAAACGTCGGCGTCTGACTCCCGCCACCGGCTGTCACGTTCAGGAGCGCCGCCGTGGAGAGTCGCGAGAGACAGCCATCGACATACGATCCGTACGCCGCGTACGGCGCGGTGTCGACCATCCGATCGACCACGTGCACACGTCCGTCCACATAGCTCGGGTAGGGCTCCGTCGGCAGGGCGACGCGTTGCTGCACGATGTACGGCTCCTCGAGCGCGGCGCGAATGGCCTGCTCCCAGCCTTGCTGATCGACCTCCCAACCGAGCACGATGCCCTTGCCGCCGTATTCATCGTTAGGCTTGAGCACCAGCTGGTCGCGGTGCGCGGCAATGAAGGGGAGCAGATCGACCGTGTTCTTCGGGGCATCGGGGGCGGTCGTCGTGCGTTCTTCGACGACGCGCGTCCACGGAATGTGCGCCTCGATCGCCTCGCGCTCGTCGGCTGAGAAGAGAGACGCGTTGCGTTCGTCGCTGAGGACGGCGAGACTCGCTTTCTTGTGAAGGATCTTGCAGCGCAGAGGATTCACCATGCAGACGGCGCCGTCGCGCACCGCGCGAATCACCGGGCTGTCGATACCCTGCCGTTGAACGAGCTCGCTGATGAGCACTCGCTTATAGATCAGATCGACCGGCGCGCCATCGGCGACGATGCGGCCGCCGGTGTACTCCATGTCGCGTGGGTCGGCGATGACGCAGTCGATTCCCTGGCGCGCGAAGTAGTCCTGGAAGAGTACGAACTCGTTTCGCGTCGGCACCTCGGCCCAGTCGACGATCGCGATTCTCGGAAGCGTGCGCGTGCCCGACCACTGCTGGTAGGCGTCGAGCAATGCATGAAGCACGTTGTGTCGCGCCGGCAAAGGGCGAAGATCCCAGCGTTTGAGGAATTCCCGGACGATCGGCAGCCCGTAGAAGGCCTCGGTGAGCACGTCATTGTACGCGCCACCGGCCGGCGTTTCGGCGTTGTACTCGGTGAAGCGCAGGCCGCCGCTCTCACCGACGAAAAACGCGTCGAGCCGCGAAACGGGACTGGGATCCCGGAAGCCGGGATCATGCCGGACCAACGCGCATTCCCAGTCGACGAGCTTGAACTGCGCGAGTACGCGTTCGTTCTCGATCGCGGCCTCGTAGGCGGTTTCGAACGCCTTCAACACAACGGCGGCGCGTCGCTGCAGAAAACGGTATTGCTGCGCCGAGAGAAAGCGTGGGCGCAGGACGGTGCACAGCGCGCGATCGCCGAAGAAGAGGGCGCGGCGGCGCAGCTGTTCGTCGAGGCGCCACTGCGACTCGCCCGCCAGCTCGACGTCGAGGAGCTCGTGATACCCGTCGATCGCTTCGCGGAGCATGCGGGCGATGCCTAACGGTTCAACGCGACTCGAGGTCGGCCGGCGCCGGCATGTCGAGCGTCGGCTCGACGGCGATGGTGCGCGGCGTCTCGATGTCGCCGCGGAATTCCGGCGTAGCGCTCAGCTCGTGGCGACCGAGAAGGAATTCGCCGCAGCGGAGATCGAGATGCGACCGCGGCTCTCTCGCGAGCCGGATCGCCATGTCGGCCATCCGTTTGACCGCCCACTCGAAGTAGTGCGGCGTGAGCGAGTAGAGATCCATGTCCGGCGCCGGATTCATGAAGTCGATCGCGTAGGGCACACCGTCCTTGATCGCCCACTCGAGGGAGCACATGTCGTAGCCGAGGGCGCGCATGAGCGCCAACGAATCATCGACGATGCGTCGTCCGAGCTCGGGGCTCAAGTGCTCGTGCTCGACGAGGTAGCGCCGGCCGCGCGGATCGTACTTCATCGGCAGGACGTCGCGCCTGCCTAACGCGAGGCAGCGCACGAAGTGATCCCACTCGATGAATTCCTGGACGATCATCGTCAGCTGACCCGAGTCGTTGAAGTGCGTGAGCAGGTCGTCGAGCGTGCGGCAGACGTAGACGTCGCGCCAGCCGCCACCATGCGCGTCCTTCAGAATGCAAGGGAGGCCGACGTAGTCGACGATGGCATTCCAGTCGAGGGGGTATTTGAGGTTGCGTAAACTCTCATCGTGCTTGATGCCGGGCGTGTACTCCTTGTTCGGCAGCGCGATGGTGCGTGGGCTGGAGATGCCCAGCGCCGTCGCCAGCGAGGCGTCGAAGAGCTTGTCGTCGGACGACCACATGAACGGGTTGTTGACGACGATCGCCCCTTGAACCACGGCGTGCTTCAAGTAGGTCCTGTAGTAGGGGACCTCGTGCGAGATGCGGTCGACGATCACCGCGTAGTCGACCAGCTCGTCCATCGACGTGCCGCCGAGCTTCACGAACTCGGCCACCACCCCATCGCCGCGTCGATTGACTTCCTCGATGAATGCGGGTGGAAACGACCACTCGCGGCCGAC
>DATEHJ010000188.1:0-4797 GCA_035279645.1 Gemmatimonadaceae bacterium | reverse complement strand
GACGGCGCTCTCCAAGCGGACCGGCCGGATCGCCGCGGTTGGCACTGCCGATACGCTCACGGTGTCGCCGAGCGCGGTGTCGTTAGGCGACTGGGCGGTGACGCTGGCGTTCCGGCGAACGACGGGCGCGAAGCCCGAATTGGTCAGCTACGAGCGATTCGAGCCAACGATTGACTGGACGGAACACGTCTTTGCGTGGTCGGACTCGACAGACCCGCGCACGCGGCCGGATGCGTTCGCCGCGTTGCTCCGTAGGTCGCCGCTCCTCGAACGCTTTGAGCCACGCCTCGATCTCCTGTGGTACCGGCCAACGGTAGCTGGGATCCCGGCGCATAGCTGGGCCCTGGAGGCTGTCGGGAGTATGCAGCTCTCGGCGGGGTCCTACACGCTGCAAACGATCAGCGACGACGCGGTACGCGTGTGGGTCGACGATCAGCTCGTGATCGACGACTGGACTCCTCACGAGTCGCGCATCGACGTCGCGCCGATCACCGGCGGCCGACATACGCTGCGGGTCCAGTACGTTCAGGTCGACGGCTGGGCGGAGCTCCGCGTCGAGGTTCTGCGTGGGAGACCGAGTGCCTCGCGCGGAAGCCCCGGGCCGCACTAGTCGCTCGCGATGGCTGCCGTGTTGGTCCGTGGTGACGCTTCCGGTGTACTATAATCCAGCCTTATTTGGAGTCGCGCGCGAGTTGCGCGCGCTCCTGCTCCTTTCGCCAATGAAAGCAGATCATGAGATTTCCATTCATGGTGCTTCTTGGGGCGCTGAGCTTCGCGTCCATAGCCCGAGCCCAGAATCCCAACCTCGAGAGCATCGCCAACGACCGCTACACGCGCTCGCACGATTATGACCTGACTCACCAGCGCATCGTCGTTCGCGATTTTAACTGGGACTCGTTGTCGTTCACGGCAAGTGTTTCGACAACACTCATCGCCTTACGTCCAGGAATGGACTCGGTGATCCTCGATGCCGGCGCGCTGCTCGGGATCAAGCGCGTGAGCGCCGCGAACAGCGGCGAGCTCCGGACGAGCCGCCATGGCGACACGCTTGTGGTACACCTCGCGCAACCGGCCGCCTTTAGAGACACAGTTCGTTTTACCATCGACTACTCGGGCAGAGTCGTGAACGGACGCGGGCTCACGTTCATCGACGAGCGCGCGCACACGCCGCGACAGATCTGGAGTCAAGGCGAGGATCACGACAATCACTACTGGTTTCCGACCTACGACTTTCCGAACGACAAGATGACGTGGGAAGTCGAAGCGACGGTGCCGTCGGGATTCATGGCGGTGTCCAACGGTGCGTTGATGAGTGACACCAAGGAGGCGAACGGTGCGCGCACGCTCCGCTGGCGCGAGGATCGGCCGAGCGCGACGTATCTCGTCTCGCTCGTGGTGGCACCGCTGACCAAGATTCACGACACGTGGAAGGGCGTGCCCGTCGATTATTACGTCTATCACGCCGACAGCGCGCTCGCGTGGCGCCTCTTTCATATCACGCCGGACATGATCGACGTCTACTCACGTCTCACTGGCGTCGCCTATCCCTGGCAGAAGTACGCGCAGACGACGGTTGCCGACTTCTTCGGCGGGATGGAAAACGTGAGCGCGACGACGCTGGTCGATTGGCTGCCCGACGACAAGGCGTACCAGGACCGCCCCTGGTATCAGCACATACTCATTCCGCACGAGCTCGCGCATCAGTGGTTCGGCGACTATGTCACGACGACGAACTGGGCGAACATGTGGCTCAACGAAGGGTTCGCCGAATTCATGCCAGGGCAGTACTGGCGCGAGAAGCTGGGCGTGCGACTCGAGCAGGATTACTACCTCGACGAGTACCGACAATTCATGGGAATCGACGCGCGGCGCCGGATGCCGCTCGCGTCAAACGGCTCGAACAACATCTATCCGAAGGGCGCCCTCGTCCTCGAGATGCTGAAGAACTATCTCGGCGAGGAGCGCTTCTGGGCGGGCGTCAACAAATACCTAACGACGCACGCGTACGGCAACGCCGTCTCCGACGACCTGCGGCAGGGCTTCCTCGACGCGACGGGCGAGAACCTCGCCTGGTTCTGGAACGAGTGGGTCTACGGCGCGGGCTATCCGGATTTCACCCTGACATCGGCGTATGACGCCGCCGCGAAGCGGGTGACGCTCGTCGTCGAGCAGACGCAGCGCGATACCCTCAAGGCCGACAGCGCGGGGATGCGTTACGTGGTCCCGGAGACGTTCACGATGCCAGTGACGGTACGGCTCGCCGTCGCCGGTGGGAAAGACATCGTGCGCTCGAGCTGGATCCGGCAGCGCGTCGATACGATCGTCGTCGACGGCGTGCCAAGCGCGCCAACGATGATCGTCTTCGACGACGAGAATCGAATTCTCAAGACACTCACGTTCGACCAGCCGACGGCGCAGCTTGCGACGCAGCTGCGCGGCGACCCCAATCTTTGGAATCGGACGTGGGTAATCCAGCAGCTCGCCAAACGGCTGACCGACCCCGCTGCTCAGAGCGCGCTCGCGTCCGCGGCGACGGGAAGTGATTATTTCGTCACGCGCGTCGAGGCGGCGAACGCGTTAGGCGGCCTTCCGGCGGCCGTCGCGCTGCCGGCGCTCACGAAGGCGCTCCACGACACCTCGAGCCAGGTCCGCGCCGCTGCCGTGACCGCGCTTGGCCAGCTTGGTGGCGGCGAGGCAATCAGCCTCGCGCGCGCGAGTTGGCACAGCGACGCGAGCTACGATGTGCGTGCCGCCGCGCTGACCGCGCTCGTTCGGCTCGATACCGCCGGGCGCCGTGCGCTGATCGTCGAAGGTCTCCGCACGCCGTCGTACCACGAGGCGATCCAGAACGCCGCGCTCTTCGCCTCCGTGCGAGCGGGGGCACAGGACAGTAGCCTCGTGACGCCGGTGCACGACCTCATGGGCGCGCAACAGGTGCCGTCGTTCGCGCTGGCGGCAATGGCGGCGCGCGGCAGTCAGCGCGCGCTCGACTACCTCGTGGCCGATCTCAATGATTCGCGAGCATACGTGCGGCAATGGGCGCTCGGCGCCATTGTACAATCGTTAGGCCCAACCCGTGGGCTGCCGGCGCTCAAGAGCGCGCAATCGACGCTCACCCACGCCGACACCCGCGCCGCGGTCGCCCGCGCGATCACGCAGTGGGAAGCAGACAAATCCACCGGATAGCTACGATGCTCTATGGCACGCAACGGTGCAGCGCGATCATCGTCATCACGACCCATGACAACCGTCGAAGCGGAAACCGCGGCGGAGTGGCGACGCTGGCTCGCGGGCCATCACGATCGAGTGGTCGAGGTGTGGCTGGTGTTTTACAAACAGCACACCGGTAAGGTGGGTGTCGCGTACACCGACGCGTTGGACGAGGCGCTGTGCTACGGCTGGGTCGACAGTCTCGTGAAGCGGCTCGACGATGATCGTTATGCGCGCAAGTTCACGCCGCGTCGGGCCGACAGCGTCTGGTCCGACGTGAACCGGAAGCGGTACGCCGAGCTCGCGGCGAGCGGGCGGCTCGCGGCGCCTGGTCTCGAGCGGGCTCCGACGCATCGTCGCCCACCGACTGCCTACATCAAGAAGACCGCGACACCACCGGCGTATATTGAGCAAGCGCTCAACAAGCACCCGAAGGCGCGCAAAGCCTTCGACGCGCTCGCGCCCTCGCACAAACGCAACTACATTGCCTGGATCGACTCCGCCGTGCGGGAGGAAACGAAGCAAAAGCGGCTGACAGAGGCGCTTCGTCTCATCGCACAGGGAAAGAAGCCGACGATATGATGGCGCGCATGTGGCCGTTGCGCTGAGCGCGACGACTACTGCGGCGTGAGGTTCGCGCACATCATGATGTCATTCATGTCGTTCGCGCGCGAGCCGAAGTAGACGTTCGCGTGGTAGCTGCTTCGCGGATCGAGCGTGAAGCTGATGTCCGCCTGGATGTGACCATCGCCGCTGCTCGACACCGAGATAGCCGGGAACTGATTCTGGCCCGCGACGATCGGCGCGGGCGAGCCACAGGCGCCGCCGAAAACCGCCCAGCCGACCTGCATGCTCGGCGTCGCGCCGGAGATCGTGACCTCGACACGCGTCTCTGCGGGAGTGCCGCCTAACGCGGTGAGGTTGATCGACCCGGCGCCACGATTCGGCGTCGCCGGCGCCATCACCGCGCTTGACGCCAAATTCGCCGCTCGGAAACTGCCGCTCCAGTGCGTGACGTTGCCGCTTGGCGCTGGACGGCTCGCTCCCGACGACGCGCACGCAGCCAGTCCGAGAACGGAAATCAACGTGCCAAATTGCGCCTTCATGGGCTCATCCTTCCGGTGGGGAACCGAGCATGACTATAGCTGGAAAGGGGCCAGGGGCTAGGGGTTACGCGTAGCCCTAACCCCTATCCCTTTCGGGTCTCCCGGCATTGCAGTGGGTAAGGATGAATCCCACTCTGGCAGATTGTTCGCGCCGCCGTGAGCGGGGAGTGGGGTCCGACGGACGAAAGAACGTACGAGTGTCGCCGGCAGCAACGTGACCGAATCGGATCGATTTGTTGTCGAACAGAAACGATCTGGCCGAGATTTTGACTTGTTCCGCGAGCGGTGGCGCGCTTCGCTCAACGGAACCAGAGGAATGATCATCGGAACGGACGGAGCAATGAGCCGTCAAGATGTCGCGGTCAGCAGACTGCGGTGACCCGTCATCGAACCACCTGTCCCTCCTCGTGGAGTACGGCGCGCGGTCATCGGTCGCCGAGGTGAGGTGACCGGAACGGCTGTTCCCGCGAGCGCATCGCGT
>DATEHJ010000187.1:0-4185 GCA_035279645.1 Gemmatimonadaceae bacterium | reverse complement strand
AGTGAGGTGACGTGGCGTTCGAGTGCGCTGACCAACGCGTGCAGTCAGGTGACCTCGGTATCAGAGAACCTTGGCCCCCGTGCAAATTCCCCCTATCAATGCGAAGATGTCGTTGCCACGCTAGTGTGCAGCGCCTCGAATGACCCGACCTGAGAATCAATGAAAGAATCCTACGCCGCTTGCGTCATGCCCAGGGCGCGGGCGCCGCTCGAGATCCGCGAGCTCCGCGCTCCACAGCTGGAGCCCGGTGCCGCGCTGCTTCACACGCTGTACTCCGAAGTGTGCGGCACCGACGTGCACCTCCACCACGGTCGCCTCGATGTGCCGTTCCCGATCATTCCGGGGCACGTTTCGGTCGGCGTCGTCGCCGAGTCGCGCGGCGATCTCCGTGATATCGAAGGCGAACTGATTCGTGACGGGGACGTCGTCACGTTTCTGGACGTCCACGAGACGTGCAACGCCTGCTATCACTGCCTCGTCGCGCGGCAGCCGACGCGCTGCGCGAAACGCCGAGTCTACGGCATCACGTACGGCGCGAACGACGGCTTGTTAGGCGGTTGGGCGCAAGCGATCTGGATGAAGCCCGGCGTGAAGATGATCCGCCTGCCAAGCGATCTCGCACCGGAGACCTTCATCGGCGGCGGATGCGGCCTCGTCACCGCCCTCCATGCCATCGACCTCGCTGACATTAGCCTGGGCGAATCGGTCGCCGTGCTCGGCGTCGGACCGGTGGGACAATCCGTGATCGCGCTCGCGGCGCTCTCCGGCGCGACCGAGGTGATCGCCATCGGCGCCCCCGACGACCGACTCACCTTCGCTCGCCGCATGGGCGCGACCCACACCGCGGGTCTGGACCTAACGAGTGACGATCGCGTCGCCGCCGTTCGCGCCGCCACGCGCGGCCGCGGCGCCGACGTCGTCATCGAGGCGAGCGGCAGTCCCGACGCCGTCTCCCAGGCGCTCGACATGGTTCGCGACGGCGGACGCGTCGTCGTCTGCGGCCACTACACCGACAACGGTCCGGTCGAGATCCATCCGCACTGGCAAATCAATCGGAAGCACGTCGAGATTCACGGCTGCTGGGGATCGCAGTACCATCACTTCCACCGCGCCGTGCAGCTCGCCGCGCGCTTTGGCGACCGCGTCCCCTGGGACGAGATGGTCAGCGGACGATACACGCTCGCGCAGGCTGCTGAGGCGCTGGCCGCAGTCGAGTCTCGCGCGGCGATCAAAGCCTTGATCGTACCTTGAACTCGCCTGTCATCCCGAGCGAAGCGAGGGATCTGCTAGCACGTCTTGAGTGCAGATCCCTCGCTTCGCTCGGGATGACAGACCTGTCCGTAAATGGGACGACACGAGTTGCGTCATCGTAGCGGTATTGCAGTATTCGGGGCGATGTACTCCACCTGTCTCTTCTGCAACAGCTCACTCGGCACGAACGATTCCCTAGCCGCCTTCCCAGTCGGCCGGAGGATCGCCTTCGATCCAGCCCGTGGCCGACTGTGGGTCATCTGCACGCGATGCGCTCGCTGGAATCTCTCACCCTTGGAAGATCGCTGGGAGGCGATCGACGAATGCGAGCGCCTCTTCCGCGGAACGCGACTCCGCTACTCGACGGACAACATTGGTCTCGCTCGCGCCGGCGAGCAACTCGAGCTCGTCCGCATCGGCCCGGCGCTGCTTCCTGAGATCGCGTCGTGGCGCTACGGCGCGCGCATCGAGCGCTATGCGTCCGACCCAAACGGCAAGCGACAGACGAGGGCCCTCGTGCGCCGCGGCGCCAGGCTCCCGGTCTGGATCGCACGGCGAGCCGCCGCCGCGCTCGCCGGCTATGCGACGATGGTCGGTCTGAGCGATGAGGCAATGCTCAAGCTCCGCACCTTTCGTCGCGGCGACGCCGTGCTCGCGCGCACCATCGACGAGGCCGGAGCGCCCATCGTCATTCGTTATGCACACCTCGGCGCCGCCGAGTTGATTCGTCCGGACCGAGATGCGCCGTGGCGGCTCGTCGTTCGGCATGACGGAGGTGTCTCGCGCCTCGCCGAGGGCGTGGGGCTGCGCACGGCCGGCAAGATGCTCGCCTCGCTCAATTTTGGCGTCGCCAGCAACGGCGAAGTCCAACACGCGATCGCCAAGCTCGACGAAGCTGGCGATCGGGAGGGCTACTTCACACGCGTCGCCTCGCTCGCGATGCGCACGCGCTGGGGCCGCGTCCCCGACGCGCCTGACGAGGGCTTGATCGAGCCGACCGCCTCGAGCTTTGCCGAGCGCATCGCTCTTCAGTTGGCGAATCGATCGTTCTGGGGACGTGGCGGGACCGGCAGCGACGAGACAACGCCCCTCTTTCGACTACCTTCTGTCGATCGCCTCGCGTTGGAGATGGCGTCCAACGAAGACATCGAGCGCCGTGCGCTGGCGGGCGAGCTTGCGTCGCTCGCCGAAGCATGGAAGGAAGCCGAGGAGATTGCGCATATTTCCGACGCACTGTTCGCGGACGAAGTGTTCCAGGAGTTCAAACGGCAGTACACACAGCGTGTGAGTCGGGCTGACGAATCGGGAGAATAACAAGATGCAGATCCGGCACATCCTTGCAGTCACCCTCGGAGTTGCCGCCTGCAAGCAAGTTGGCTCGAATCGAGACAGCTCCGCTGTCACCACCGGCGCACCCGTCGTCGCCGACGCGCGCATCGGAACGCCCGTCCCGCCGGGCGACGGCGACTGGACGATGCCCGCGCACGACTACGCGAGTAGCCGATACAGCACGCTGGCGCAGATCACTTCCGCCAACGCGAAGAGTCTCAAGGCCGCGTGGACCTTCTCGACTGGCGTCCTGCGCGGCCACGAGGGACAGCCTCTCGTCGTGAACAAGACGATGTACCTGGTGACGCCCTATCCCAATGTCGCATACGCCATCGACCTCACTCAGCCCGGCTATCCGCTGAAGTGGAAGTACCGCCCCGATAACTCTCAGGCCGCGGTGGGCACGGCGTGCTGCGACGTCGTGAATCGTGGCGCGGCGTACTCCGATGGGCGTCTCGTTTATAACTTGCTCGACGGCCACACAGTCGCCGTCGACGCCGAGAGCGGCAAGCAGCTCTGGCGTGTCCAGATGGCCGACCTGAATCGCGGCGAGACGATCACGATGGCGCCGATCGTCGTGAAGAATCGCGTCATCGTCGGGTCGAGTGGCGGCGAGATGGGCGTGCGGGGCTGGATCGCCGCGCTCGACATCGCGACGGGACGCGAGCTTTGGCGCGCGTACAACACGGGCTCCGACGTCGACGTCAAGATCGGCCCGCGCTTCAAGCCCTTCTACGCCACGGAGCGCGGCAAAGACCTGGGCCTAACGAGTTGGCCCGGCGACTCGTGGAAGATCGGCGGCGGCGCGGTGTGGGGTTGGCTCTCGTATGATCCGCAGCTCAACCTCGTGTATCACGGCACGTCGAACCCCGGTCCATGGAACGAGGGCATGCGCCCCGGCGACAACAAATGGACCTGCGCCATTCTCGCCCGCGACGCCGACACCGGGGAGCTCGTGTGGGCGTTTCAGGTGACGCCCCACGACTATTGGGACTACGACGCCGTCAACGAGAACATTCTCGTCGACATGCCGGTGAAGGGCCAGGTGCGCAAAGCGCTCGTCCACTTCGACCGGAACGGCTTTGCGTACACGTTGGATCGCGCGACGGGTGAGGTCCTCATCGCGCAGCCCTTCGTGCCGATGAACTGGGCCAAGTATATCAATCTCGAAACTGGCCGCCCCGAGATCGACACGAGCAAGGCAACGACGGGGGGAAGGCTCGTCAAGAACATCTGCCCTTCGCTCGAGGGGGGAAAGAACCAGCAGCCGGCCGGCTTCTCGCCGCAAACGGGATTGTTCTACGTGCCGACGAACAATCTGTGCATGGATTTCCAGAGTCGTCCCGTGACCTACATCGCCGGCACGCCCTACATCGGCGCGAACGCGCCGGAGACCGGCGGGCCCGGCAACTACAAGGGGGAATTCATCGCCTGGGATGCGTCGAACGGGCGCAAGGTGTGGGGCATTCGCGAGCCCTTCCCGGTCTGGGGCGGCGCCTTGGTGACAGCCGGTAACCTGGTCTTCTACGGGACGCTCGATGGCTGGTTCAAAGCGGCGAACGCACGCACCGGCGAGTTGCTCTGGCAGTTTCGCGTCGGCTCCGG
>DATEHJ010000186.1:0-3968 GCA_035279645.1 Gemmatimonadaceae bacterium | reverse complement strand
GCTAACCTCTAGTCCCTAGACCCTAGACCCTTGGATCGTCCATGCCTCCTCGCATCGCGAAGCTCGCCGCATTCGGCGCATTCGGCGCCGTCGCATTCTTCCTTGCGATTTACGCCCTCATCGCGGTCGCGTCCGTACCGCGTCATACTGGCGGCATCGATTGGGTCGAAGCGGTAGTCACGTGGATCTCGGTCGGGATCGCGGTGCTGGCCGTCGTCGCCTTGCACATAGTCCTCGCCCGCGGGCTGTTCGACATCGCGCGTGGCGGCCGTCGCCCGCTGTAGTCTTGAACCAATGCCTCAATTGCCCTAACCCCTAACCGCTATCCCCTAGCCCCTACCGCCATGCAGACGCGCACACTTGGGCACCAAGGGCTAACGGTCTCGGCCGTCGGTCTCGGATGCATGGGTATGTCCGAGTTCTACTCGGGCCGCGATGAACGCGAGTCCGTTGCGACCATCCATCGAGCTATCGATCTCGGCGTCACCTTCCTCGACACCGCGGACGTCTACGGTCCCTATACGAACGAGGAGCTCGTCGGCCGAGCGATCAAGGGGCGACGCGACGGCGTCGTGATCGCGACCAAGTTCGGCAACGTGCGCTCGTCTGAGGGAAGGTTCATCGGTCTCGACGGAAGCCCGGAATACGTGCGGCAGGCATGTGAGGCGTCGCTGCGGCGGCTCGACGTCGACCACATCGATCTCTACTACCAGCACCGCGTCGATCCTCAAACGCCGATCGAGGATACCGTCGGTGCGATGGCGCAGCTCGTTGCGGAAGGGAAAGTTCGCTACATCGGCCTCTCGGAGGCGGCGCCGGACACGATTCGGCGCGCGCATCGCGTCCATCCCATCAGCGCGCTCCAGACGGAGTACTCGTTATGGAGTCGCGACCCCGAGGACGACATCTTGCCTACTGTCCGCGAGCTCGGGATTGGCTTCGTCGCTTACAGTCCCTTGGGCCGAGGTTTTCTCACCGGTCGCTTTCGTCGCATCGAGGATCTGCCTGACGACGACTATCGGCGCAACTCGCCGCGCTTTCAGGGTGAAAATTTTCAAAAGAACCTCGATCTCCTCCGTCAAGTGGAGCAGCTCTCCCGACAGAAGCTGTGTACTCCATCGCAGCTTGTGCTCGCCTGGCTGCTCTCGCGCGGCGAGGACATCGTACCCATTCCCGGCACCAAGCGCCGGCAGTACCTCGAGCAGAATGTCGGCGCGCTCAGCGTGCAGCTTACCGCGCAGGACCTGGCGCATGTCGAGGCGATCGCGCCGCGCGGCGTCGCCGCGGGCCAGCGGTATCCCGAGTCGGGGATGCGCGCCGTGAATCGCTGACGCCTAACGACTGTAGAGCTGATTGAGATGGACGCTGGCCCACGTGCGCTCGGAGGCGCTTCGGGGCGCGCGAGCGAGATACAATCCATACTCCAACCGCGCCGCGGTCGTATCGAATCGCTTTTCGGCGGCCAGTCCGAGAAAGACGTGTGGCAACGCGTAATCGGAATCAGCGCGCAGCGCGGCTCGCAGGTTTCGCTCCGCATCCGATAAGTGCCCGGAGCCGATGAGGAGACTGCCATAATACACGAGGGCGAGTGGGTCGTCTCCACGAATGAGCATGGCAGTCTGCAGCTCGTTGAGCGCCGTCGTGGTGTCCTGCAGCAGCGCCGCCGTTCCGGCGAGCCGTACATGCGCCATGTAAAAGCCGAGGTTCTCCACCAGGGCCTGCTCGAACGCCGTTCGCGCCTCCTCGTAGCGCTGCCTGGTTCCGTGGAGCATGCCAATGGCGTAGTACAAGAATTCTTTCGAGTAGTATGGCGCCAGCGCCGAGTCACGCTCGACGCGCTCGAGGCGCCGTACGAGAAGCGTCAAATCGCCGATCGCACTGTCGCTTTCGTTGAGCCGTACCCACGCATAGGCGCGCGAGACGTGCAGCATCGCCGACGCTGGCGTTTTGCTCAGTGCCTTGCCCCATTCGGCGACCGCCTTGCGGTAGTCGCCAAGGCCGTATGCACGCAGTCCGGACGTGACGGGGTCGCGGGATGCGCGCTTTTCCTCCATGCCGATGAGCCAGCGCGGGACGTCGAGCGTGCCTTCCAGAAAGGGACTGTACGCGATGGCGATGCCGAGCAGGGAATCGGTCACGAGAGCCGCGTTAGGCTGGACGGCAAAGATCCGCCGGATCGACCCATCCGGCATCTCACGCCATGGGAACTCGCGACGCAGCAGCGTCCAACGCGCGAAGTACGCGTCCGCGAAGGTCGGGTCCAGTCGCAGCGCCCAGTAGAACGCCCGATCGGCGAGTCCGGGGAGCGTGCGCCGCACGCTGTCGCCCAGTCGGTAGTACGCCACCGGATCGTTAGGATCAGCCGTCGAATCGGCGAGCTCCGGACGCGGGTACGGACCGTGGAGGCTCGCGATCGGATAATGGAGAGCGCGGTAGGCTGGGCCTCTTGTGCGCGCCAAGCTATCGAGGGCGGCGTCGTATCGCGTGACGGATGGCCGCGGGACGGGTGGGTCCGGCGCAACAGGACCACAGGCGACCGCCAACATCGCGCCCGCGAGCACAGCGAGGCCGAGCCATCGAGAGGCCGGATACATGCGATGTCGAATCATGCCACGCTGTGGTTCGGTTTCTCAAGTCCGCGGAGCCAAAGACAATTCTTTGGTTGGTTGGCCCCTGTACAGCGAGAGCCGTCAGTGTAAAAGTGGTCCGAGATCGGTCAGTTGTTCCTCGCGTTGGATTTCACGATTCTCTGCTCTCGTCATGAGATCATTATTGACCGCGTTAGGCTCCGCTGCCTTGTTTGCATGGGGCGCCGAGGCGCAACTGCCATACAGAAACCCGCATCTCCCCGTCGACGTTCGCGTCCGCGACTTGATCGGTCGCATGACGCTGGAGGAGAAGTTTTGGCAGCTCTTCATGATCCCGGGCGGTCGCGGTGATCCCGAACAAGACTACTCGCACGGCGTCTTCGGTTTTCAGAATCGCTCTGCCCCCGACGCACGACGCGACGCCGAGCTGCAGAACGCACTGCAACATTATTTCGTCGATTCCACCCGGCTGGGCATACCGATCATCCCGTTCGAGGAGGCAGTCCACGGATTGATGCGGGAGGGCGCCACGGTCTATCCCGCCGCGATCGCCCTCGCCTCCACATTCGACTCGAATCTCGTGCGAGACGTCGCGTCTTCGATCGCTCGCGACGCACGGTCGCGCGGGATCCGACAGGTACTCTCCCCCGTGGTCAATCTGGCAACGGATGTTCGCTGGGGACGAGTGGAGGAGACCTATGGTGAGGATCCCTGGCTGGCGTCGGTCATGGCACGCGCGTTCGTCGGGTCGTTTGAGCGCCAAGGGGTGATTGCGACGCCAAAGCATTTCGTCGCGAACGTGGGTGAGGGCGGGCGCGACAGCTATCCCATCGACGTCAACACCCGCCAGCTCGAGGAGCTGTTCTACCCACCCTTCCGCGCCGCGCTGGTGGACGCTGGAGCCCGATCGGTGATGACGGCCTACAACTCGGTCAACGGAATCCCCGCGTCTCAGAACCGCGCCCTGCTCAACGGAACGCTGAAGCGCGATTGGAAGTTTAAGGGGTTCATAATTTCGGATCAGTCGGCGGTCGGCGGAGCGGTCGTCCTCCAGCATACCGAGGCGAGCACCGCCACGGCGACCAAGGGAGCACTCGACGCTGGGCTGGACGTCATCTTCCAGTCCGAGTACGAGGACCATGTCCCCTATCTGGCGGCATTTCGCAGTGGATCGATCGCGCCAGCGGTCGTCGACAGCGCGGTCGCCCGCGTCCTGCAGGCCAAGTTCGAGCTTGGCCTGTTCGAGCATCCATACGTGAACGCCGACAGCGCGGCGGCGCGGCAGGACAACTCGCGAGGCCGCGCGCTTGCTCGTGCGGCGGCGCGCGAGTCGATCGTGCTGCTCAAGAATGACTCGGGAACGCTCCCGCTGGCCGCGAA
>DATEHJ010000185.1:0-6444 GCA_035279645.1 Gemmatimonadaceae bacterium | reverse complement strand
CGACGTTCATGTCCTGCGACCACTCTCCGCCGAAGTCGAGTTCCACTGCGCCAACGCCGCCGTGAACCCGCACCTCGCTGGCGTTCGAGTTGGCAAGATTGCGTGCCTCGAAGCTCGCGGCGCCAACGTCGACATCGAGCTTGCGCATGCGCGTCTGATTCGGCGTCGAGAAGTCGAGCAGCGTCTCACTCGCGCCGGATTCCAAGTGCAAGCCGAGGAGCCGTAGACCTCCCAGATCCAGCGACGCTTTCGTGGCGCCCAGCTCCAGATTGAGATCGATCGGCACCGTACGCGAGAGCGAGAGCCGCATCTCACCCTTCGATTTATCGCCCATGTCGCGCGTGAAGTGCGACGCTTCTCCGTCGACGCCAAGCGTGAGCGTGCGAGCGTTCGGATCGTAGCGATGCAGGGGCGTCGTCTTCGCTTCGTCGTAGCGAAGTGTCATGGAATAGAGAACAGGAGCGGTGGTCGCGCCGAGGTCGATGCGACCTGCACCGTACCGCACGAAGACCTGGTGCTGCGCCGTGTCATGCAGCTGACGCGTCGACTCGATCGTGCGCCAGGCTTGCCCCGATGCCACCTGGACTGGTGACATCGCCGTGAGCCAGAACAGTAATAGCCTTGTCGCGCGCGTCACGGCGCGTCCTTCACCGCAACCACGGGTCGCCGAGCTGCGGCAACGCCGGTAACGGGCGTCGGTGTTTGCCAAGCTAGATCCTCAGGTGCGGGGCGACGTGCGGATGCGAGCCCGCGACCGCGAGCACCGGGGCGCTTGGTGCCAGCGCGTGACAACATGGCGGCGCCGAAGCCGACGGTGACCGCAACCCAGCTGACGGCCAGCGCAATGCCGCGAAGGATCGCGCCCACGATTGGCTGCCAGGTGAAGATCGCCGCTAGCAGCCACAGTCCCATGTAGAGAATCAGGCCGATGAACAAAGCACGCAAATTCGCGACGCGTGCCGAATTCGGAGATGATGTGTCTGGTCGTGACCAGACGCTGCCAGTGAGCCTCGCAACGGCGAGGAAGCCCAGCGCCAGTAGCCCGGCCAGCGCGATGCCGTACGCCACCACAGCAAAGGGAATGAGCAGGATTCCCAGCAGTGTGAGAACGAGTCCGACGACGAGCAGCGCCAGGACGGGCAATGCCATGATCTCGCCGAGCACGCCGAACCAAAAAGCTTTCGCGAAGCTTCCCTCCATCGCCTCAACGACGCCGTCCATATTCGGTTCGGCGAAGATCAGCACGCCGAGTCCGATGATGACCAGCACCGCGAACCAGCCAACCACGAGCTTGATCGACTGCCAGGTCGAGAGGGGTGCGCTCGCTCGAGCGACACTCACCACGTCGGTTGCCGGCGCGCTCAGCGTTAGGCGCTCACCGTCGACGCGGCCGCCGTCCAGCACAACCCGACCACCGATGGATACCGCGTCGCCGGTAATCGCTCCGCCGCTGTGAACGACGATGTCACCGTCAATCACGAAGGCGCTGCCATCCAGTTTGCCGTACACGTCGAGTGATCCATCGGCGATCGCGATTGGTCCGTTGACGGACGCGGCTGCAGGTACGGCTCGCGGCCCTACGGTGAAGCTGTCCGCTGGCGGCAGGCGACTCCCCTCAGGACGCGCGCGCATCTGCTCTATCTCGGCGCGCAATCGATCGCCGACGGGCTGTTGGGATTGGGACTGCGAAGCGGCGGTCGCGCGACGGGACGGCGCTGGCGGGGGCGTTGTCGCGGGGCTTTGTGCAGCCGCCAGCGAGAACGCGTTCATGAGCGCGAGAGCGACTGTCCCGAGAGTCGCCGCCACGCTGATGGACCGTGCCATGTTACGCCCGCCTTCGGCTCGAAACGATGGCCATTCTGCGGAGGCCGAACGTCGCCGTCGCCGCGATGGCGAGGAATCCGCCGAAGAGCAGCGACATTCCGAGCATTCCAGCCTGGCTAGCAAGCGCGAGCGTCTGAGATCCGAAGAGGGTCATCAGAGCATTGCGCCCACCATCGACGAGCAGCTCTCGAAGCTGGCTTCCCGCCATCCCGGTCGCGAAAACGAGAAGATCGGTCTGGCTCGCGATCCAGAGTATCGCGACGGTGAGTACGGAGGCGACCGAGGCCGCCAACCCAATAGCCGCCACGCGCGCTGGACGCGACTCGGGCATCCATGATATCACACTGTCGCGCGCGGCGACGTGCCAGGGCACGAAGACCGGGACCTGGGCCATCACGGAGTCCGCGAAGCTGAACGCGGGCGCGAAGTGCGCGAGCTCCTCGATGGAATCGGTGACGAGGCGGGCATCCTCGAGGCGCGCAAGGCAATCCGGACAGCTCCGAACGTGCGCCTTCAGGGGGGCAACGCCAAAACCCTCCTCGTCATCGAGGAGGAGGTCGATCTCTGTCGGAAGGAGGTGACGGTGATTCACGGAGAGGTCTACGCTCTGGAGCGGGAATGGGTTTCAGACAAAAAGGACGCAATTTTCGGCTAAAAATGGACTCATCGATCGGGAGTGAGGCGACTCACATCTGACGGCTCGTCGAAGGGAACTTTTTCCTGCTGTGCTCATCGATCCTAACCCTCCGCCTTCAAGTGCTCGAGCGCGCGCCTGAGCTCGTGGCGGGCGCGATGGATGTAGGTTTTCACTGTACCAAGCGGAAGATCCAAAGTCGTTGCGATCTCCTCGTACGAGCGGCCCTCGACATGTCGGAGGAGAATGCAGGATCGATACTCGGGACGCAGCTGACCGATCGCCTGTTCGATCGCGGTGCCGAGCTCTTTCGCTTCGAGCTCGTCGAGCGCCGACTCCTGTGGCACCGCGACCTCGAACGAGGTCGATTCGATTGCGTCAGACGTCGACGCGTGCGGCGAACCATCCATGCTGATCGTGTCGAGCTGCCGCCGGCGGAGATGATCGATCGCAACGTTGTTCGCGATCTTGAACAACCAACTCGAGAGCTTGAACTCGGGACGGTATCGATCGATGTGGTTCAGGACTTTGATAAACGTGTCCTGTGCGAGATCCTCGGCGAGCTCCCGGTCGCGGATCATGCGATAGATGAGCGAGAACACGGGACGCTCGTATCGGCGAATCAACTCTCGAAACGCCGCCTCTCGCCCTGCTTGCGCCAGGGCAACAACGTCCGCGTCTGGCAGGTTGGAGAGATCGAGCGCCGTGGGCATGCGTGCTGAAAGTAAGAGCGCGATGACGCGGCTACCAGCGTGAATGAGCCGGCGCGCTTGATTGCGTGTGCGGCGCGAGTGAACTTTGGTCGATGCCGACAAACAACGTGGCGACCGAGCATTCCCTCGTGATGCCGGCTGATCGCGCGACGAAGCGCGACTTCGTCCGCGGGATGTTCTCGGCCATTGCGCCGCGCTACGATCTCCTCAACCACCTGCTGAGCCTCAATATCGATCGCTCGTGGCGACGTCGAGCGATCGCGACATTGAATTGGGAGGCTGTGCCGGCGGGGAGATACCTCGACCTGTGCGCCGGCACGCTGGATGTCGCGGCCGGTCTGGCCGGCCAACGGGGCTTTTCGGGCAGTGTGATCGGTGCCGATTTCGCCGAACCGATGCTTCGCGCTGGAAAAGAGAAAGTTTCCGCGGCCGTGTCTCCGCTCGTGGCTGACGCGCTGGAGCTCCCGCTCAAGTCGAACAGCGCCGCGGGCGGAATCGTGGCGTTCGGGATTCGCAATGTGAGCGATCTCGACGCGTCACTGCGCGAGGTCTATCGCGTGCTTTCGCATGGATCGCGATTCGTGATCCTCGAGTTCACGACACCGCGAAACCCGATCGTGCGCGCGCTCTATCACTTCTACTTTCATCGCGTGTGCACTCTCATTGGGGGGTTGGTGAGCGGTCATCGGACGGCATATCGATATTTGCCCGCGTCGGTCGCCCAGTTTCCCGCCGAGGAGGAGCTCGCCGCCCGCATGAACGCGTCGGGGTTCGTCGACGTTCGTTGGACGTCGCTCTCGTTTGGCATCGCCGCGATCCACGTCGGCACGAAGTGATGAGCGTGCATTCCCGGTGACCGTAGACACTCTGCGCGCGTTCGTCGACGCGCTCGATGACGCAGGAGAGCTGGCACGCATCACGAGACCGGTCTCGCTCGACCGCGAGATGTGCGAGATTGCCGATCGGGTCATGAAGCAGCCGGGGGGCGGCCGCGCACTGCTGTTCGAGCGGCCCGTCCTTATGAATGGCAAGCCCTCGGAGTTCCCGGTCGCCATCAATCTCTTCGGGTCGATGCGTCGCATGGGAATGAGCCTCGGGGTTCGCGATCTCGACGAGATCGGCGCGCGGATCACGAAGCTGCTCGAGCTCAAGGTGCCGCAGGGATTCGTCGCGAAGCTCGCATTGCTGCCGCGACTGCTCGAGATGGGTCGATTTCCGCCGCGCATTCGATCGGGGACGCCTCCCTGTCAGGAGGTCGTGTGGGGCGACGCGGACGTCGATCTCGATCGATTGCCTCTGATGAAGTGTTGGCCGGAGGACGGCGGAGCGTACATCACCTTTCCGATGGTCATCACACGCGATCCGAAGCGCGGCATCCGCAATGTCGGGATGTACCGCATCATGCAGACGGGGCGTGACACGCTGGCGATGCACTGGCAGCGTCACAAAGTGGGCGCGGCCCACTGGCGCGAGATGGCGGAGCGTGGAGAGCGCATGCCAGTGTGCATCGCGTTAGGCAGCGATCCGCCCTCGATGTACTCCGCCAGTGCGCCACTGCCGCCAACGGTCGACGAGTTTCTGTTCGCCGGTTTTCTGCGGGACAAGCCCGTCTCTCTGGCCAAGGCCGTCACGTGCGACCTCGAGGTTCCGGCCGAAGCGGACTTCGTGCTGGAGGGATACATCGATCCGTCGGAAGCGCTCGTGACCGAGGGTCCATTCGGTGACCACACCGGCTTCTACTCGCTCGCGGATCTCTACCCGCAGGTGCACGTCACCGCGATCACCATGCGAAAGCAGCCGATCTTTCCATGCACAATCGTTGGCCGGCCGCCAATGGAGGATTTCTATCTCGGCCATGCCACGGAGAGAATCTTTCTCCCGTTGCTGAAGCTGACGATCCCCGAGATCGTGGACTATCACATGCCCGCGGAGGGCATATTCCATAACCTCGTGTTCGTCTCGATCAAAAAGGACTATCCCGGTCAGGCGTACAAGGTCATGAACGCGCTCTGGGGGCAGGGCTTGATGTCGCTGGCGAAGCTGTTGATCATCGTCGACGATTGGGTGAACGTGCGTGACCCGCGTGAGGCATGGTGGGTGGCGCTCAACAACATCGATCCACAGCGCGACGCTCGATTCACGATGGGCCCGATGGACGTCCTCGATCACTCCAGTCGGGCATTCACCTACGGATCGAAGATGGGGCTGGACGCGACGCGCAAACTCCCGGAAGAGGGATTCGTACGCGAATGGCCAGGTGTGATCACAATGGATGGCGAGACGAAGCGCCGCGTCGACGGCATGTGGAGGGAACTGGGTCTCGACGGGAAAGAACGCGTATGACGGGACGTGTCCAGGAAGGACAGACGTTCAGCGGCACGTCGCGGTTCATCGCATTCGTGAATCTCGTTAGGCTCCCCCACACGGTCTTCGCGCTGCCGTTCGCGCTCATCGGCGTGGTCCTCGCGTCGTATCGGCACCGACTGCGACTGGCCGACATCGGCTGGGTCGTGCTTGCGTTCACCGCAGCGCGATTCGCGGCTATGGCGTTTAATCGCATCGCCGATCGGCACATCGACGCGCAGAACCCGCGAACGGCGATGCGGGAGCTGCCACGTGGGGTATTGTCGGTGAACGAGGCGTGGATCTCGGTCATCGTCTCGATTGTCGTATTCGTGGTCTGCGCCGCGGCGCTCAATCCTCTGTGCCTCTATTTGTCGCCGCTCGCCGTATTGTGGGTCCTGGGGTACAGCTTCACCAAACGCTTCACGCGCTGGTCGCACCTCGTGCTTGGCGCGGGCCTTGGCATCGCTCCGGTCGGCGGATACCTGGCGGTTCTGGGAGCTTGGAGCCGTCCGTGGTGGCTGCTCGTCGCGCTCGCCGCCGCGGTGACGACGTGGGTCGGCGGCTTCGATATCCTGTACTCGCTGCCTGACGAGACGTTCGACCGCGCGCACTCGTTGCATTCGATTCCCGCCGCGATGGGCGAGCGCGGAGCGATTTACGTCGCCCGCGCACTCCATGTCCTGACCATTGCCGCATTGGCGCTGACCGGCGTTGGCGCGCATCTCGGGGTGCTCTACTGGTGCGGGCTTGTCATCGCCGCAGTCATCCTCCTGTACGAGCACTCGCTGGTGCATCCAGGGAATCTGACGAGGCTGGACGCGGCGTTCTTCATGATGAACGGCATGTTGAGCATCACACTGCTCTTCTTCGTACTCGCCGAACGGATCCGACCGCTGCTCGTTCTCGGCTGGAGCCGATAGCGTGCCT
>DATEHJ010000184.1:0-2149 GCA_035279645.1 Gemmatimonadaceae bacterium | reverse complement strand
GTTGCCGCCGTACATGATGCGGGCGTAGGTAGTGCCCACCTCGAGGACGCGCGTCGATGCACCCATCGCGCGGAGCAGCTGCGGCGCCGCGATCCCGCCGGCGACACCGAGCGTCAGCGCGACAAACACGCAGAGAATGATTGCTTGAACCGCGGTGCGCGCCGCACCGTCGGCGTCTCGCTCGCCCGTGCGTCGCGCAACCATTGCTGTCGCGCCGATGGCGAGTCCCATCGCGAGCGAATAGATGATTGTCAGCATCGATTCGGTGAGCCCGACCGTCGCGACCGCGTCGGCGCCAAGGCGCGAGACGAAGAACACGTCGCACACGGCGAACACACTTTCCATCACCATCTCGAGGACCATCGGCACGGCGAGCACGAGTATCGCCCGGCCGATGGGACCTTGCGTGTAATCGCGACGCGAACCGCGTAGCGCCTCGCGCACGCCTGACCAGAAACCTTCGATCGGCGGCGACAGCGGCGCAGCGGCCGTTGCAGTTCCGTCGAGTGCCTCGCTGAATTCGGATGACATATGTGGCGCTCTTCTTCCGTGAAGAAAGTCAAAGGGGCGGCACCGAGATCGGTGCCGCCCCTTCCTCACGAGCTCAGGCAAACGGGTCGATCGATCAGTGCACGAGTCCATGGCGCGCGCGCATTCCAGCAGCGCTGACGCACACGGCGGCGAGTGTCGGCTTGTTCGTGAACTGGATCATCGGCTCGGTTGAAGTCTGGTGCGGAGGCAATGTATCTGGAACTCGAAGGACGCACAATGGCGACGCCCCAATCTGGGATCGCCGCGGAATGTCGGACGTCGGGCGACGCTAGGCACCTGTGGGCCGCTGCTGATAGCGGTGACATGCTCTGAAACCGCTAAGAGACGATCGACATCGCGGCCCCGCGAAGATTCAAAGTTTAACAAGTATCAATTATTTGAGCACGGACACAGCAGACAAGGCCGGACACTGCCGGACGAGAGGCGGACATTCTTTTCCAAGCAAGGCGTTCACGTTTCATCCGTTCCTCGACGAAGCTCGCGAATCTCGCTTTTGGTCAGCGGTATCAGGGCCGTGTCAGCGGCTTCAGCGGCCAGCGCAAGGCCGCCCCGATCCTAGTTTCCCGAAATTCCGTGAGGGACGCAGACCTGGCATTTCACTTGCCGCGACGAGCGTTCACGAAACACGGAGCTCGCCCGCGCTCGCGATTCGGCTGCGCGGCGACAGGACGCAACCAGTACGGCTCGGTAGGAGAGCGCGCCATGGCAACTCGGGGCACCGAACGAAACGAGGAACGCACGAATAGTCGGAACGCGAAGACCACAACTACAAACGCGAGCACAGCGCGCGGCGAGCAGCAGCGCGATCTCCAGACCTCGCGCGAGAGCGGCACCGCTCGCCCGAGCGCGTCGTCACGCGCGGACGTCGAGCGCCAGCGGGGCAGTGCGCTGCCATACTATGCGCTCGCCAGCGCGAGTCCCTTCTCGCTCGTGCGCCGGATGATGGAGGACATGGACCGGCTGTTCTCGAACTTCAGTTCGGTGCCGGAACATCTCGATCGCACGGCGTTGCAACGCGGCACACAGTCCGCGCCTCAACCGTTCTCGACGCGAAATCTATGGGCGCCGCAGGTCGAGGTCTTCGAGCGCGACAACAAGATCGTCGTGCGCGCGGATCTGCCCGGCCTCACGCGGGACAACGTCGACGTCGAGATCGAAGACGAAACACTCATTATTCGCGGAGAGCGTCGCAACGACCTCGAGGACAAGCGCGAGGGTTACTATCGTAGCGAGCGAAGCTATGGCAGCTTCTATCGCGCGATCCCTCTCCCGGAAGGCATCGACGCGAGCGCGGCCAGCGCGAGCTTCAAGGACGGCGTCCTCGAGGTGTCACTGGCGAAGCCGAAGCAGCAGACGTCGAAGGCGAAAAAGGTCGAGGTGAAATGAGGGGCTAGGGGCTAGAGAATAGGGGCTAGGGTGCGAGCCCTAGCCCCTATGCCCTAGCCCCTCTCGTTACGGCACCGCTACCGGATCTCCATTCACATCGAGCAACACCACCGGAGCGATACCCGTCGCCTTGAGCGGCTGCTCGATCACCTTGCGATCGCCGACGATGACGATCGCGAGATGATCGACGTCGATGTACTTGGCCGCGACG
>DATEHJ010000183.1:0-19756 GCA_035279645.1 Gemmatimonadaceae bacterium | reverse complement strand
GAACTGCCTAGCGAGGCGGAACCCCCCTAGCCGCCATGCTTGAAGAACTGGACGGCCCGCTCGTGTTTCTCGGCCGCCGAGCGACTGCGAAAGGTGCCGAGGTTCCGGCGCTTCCCCGTTTTGGGATCCTTCTTTCGCGAGTAAAGGCGGTAGTGTCCATCCTTCAACTTCCGAATCATGCACCACTCCCGTGAATGACCCGGCGATGGCGGGCAAGATATTGGCCGCGGCGGGGGATCCGCGTCGTCTGTTTGCCGCTCGCAGCGCTTCGGCGGCCTGCGGTCGGGCACGTCAACGCCCGAGGCGTCGCCTAACGCCTCGGTGACTCGACCTCGGCGCTCAGGGACGCGACTCAGGGTCGACGCGGCGACCAGGTGCCGAGTCGCGGTGCGCGGAGGGAGTACCGGGCCGCAGATCAGCCGCAGTCCCGGTTTCCGCCCCCGGCTGATCGAGGGAGAAGAGCGTGTCGAGGCGCGTCAGCTCGAACAGCGTCCGGAGATCCTCGTTCAGATTCGTGAGACGCAACGTTCCCGATGCCTCCCGAATCTTCTTGGACAGTGAGACCAAGGCGCCGAGCCCGGCGCTGTCGACGTAACCGGTATCAGTGAAATCGATGACGAACGCGCGCGAGCCACGTTCGATCTCGGATGCAACTGCCTCACGCAGCTGCTGGCGATTGCCGGCGATCAGCTGCCCTTCCACGGCGATGACCACCGTGTCGCCCTGTTTGCTACTGCGAACGCTCATGTGTCCTCCGCAACCGCACGCCGCCGACTTGCCTAACGTCCGTCCTATAGCGCGTAGCGCTCTCGCAGCAACTTCGCGTGATGACGCTCGTGTCCGGCAATGACATAGCCGAGGGCGCGCACGGAAATGGGATTCCCATTCGCGGGGCCTCGGCGAGCCAATTCATCCTCATTCAAGTAACGGAAAACGTGCACCGTCGACGCGCGGATCGACTGAAACTCATCGATGAGCCCACCAATGCGCCGCTCGTTGAATCGACCCGCGGGCGCGTAGGCGTTCTCGTCGAACCCCGCCAGCGGCTGCGAATCGCCACGTGCGAATCGAAGGGCTCGATAGGCGAAGATGCGCTCGGCGTCGCAGATATGCCCAATCACTTCCTTGATGGTCCACTTGCCGGGTGCGTACGCAAAGAGGCCGCGTTCGTCATCGACGCGGCGGAGCATGCCGATCGTATCGAGCTGCTGCTCGACGAGCAGATCAACGAGGTTGCCCTCCGGCACGAGTGAGACGTAGCGCTCGTAATAGGCGAGGTATTCGTCAGGTGCGGGACGCGAAAGAGTCGTCGGCATAGAGAGGCGACTGGGGGACGGTCGAATTGTCTGCCGGAGAAGCTAGCGATTCGCCGGTATCGCGCCATCCGGAAGCGAAGCCGGCAGGACATGGTCTTGGCGGCGCTCGGCAGCCGCAAGCTGACCTTGCCGACGTCCCAGCCAGAGTCCCAGCCCAAGCCACGCGACAGCAAAGGGAACGGCGCCGAACGCGGCGCCACTCACGCCCAGGGCGAGGGCCACGAAGCTCCTGAACGTCCAGGCGCCGATCTGATCGCCGGCTCGATAGACAAAAGTCTCGATGAAGCTCTTCGCCTTGTATTTGTCTTCGCGCGGTACGACGGTAAACAGCACTTCGACCGCTGGGTTGGTGAGGCCGAAGTTGGTGCCGCGACGAAGGACGGTGAAGGCGACGACGGTCGCGAGTATTGGCGCGACGCCTAACGCGGTGAAGCCGAGGACGGTCAGCGCGGGCAGAAGCGCCAGTGTTGCGGCGAGACCCAGCCAGCGAATGACGCGTCCGGTGAGGAAGATCTGCGTGATCACCGTGAGCAATTGCACGTAGAACTCGATTCGCGCGAGGACGGCCGTTCGCTCGGCTGCTCCGACGAAGTACTTGCCGACGATGTCGGTGAGCTCGAAGTAAAGAAGGGTCGATCCGATTGTGTAGAGGATTTGAAAGCCGGCAATGCCCAAGAGATAGGGTGAGCGCGTCAGGCTCGTTATGCCGGCCCAGACCGTTCCACCAATTGGTCGTTCCTCGGCATCGCGGTCAACGGCGGCGTTGGGCGCCGAACCGCCGCGGAGGAAGGTGGCAACGACCAGCCAGGCGATCTCGAGTAGCGCGGCGGACACGAGCAACAGGTTGACGGTGCCGATGCGTTGGGCGAGCGTGGCCGTCAGAAGGGATCCGGTAATCGAACCGAGCGTGCCGCCGACACCGATGAAACCAAAGAGCCGCTTTGCCTGTTCGCTTCGGAAGACGTCGGCCATCAGGCACCAGAAGACCGACGTGATGAACAAGTTATAAACACTGGTCCAGATATAGAAAACGACGCTAACCCAGTACGGGCCGAGCGATTCCGCGCTGGCCGTCGTGCGCATGATGAAGAAGAAGACGACTAGATTCGCAGCGAAGAATTGATACGTGATCGGCACGAATCGTCGTACGGGAAAGCGAACGACGAGCGAAGAGAAGAGCGGATTCGCGACCAACATAACGATCAGCGTGCCGGCAAAGAGCCACGGCAGCCGCGTGACGCCCGTCTGGACGGCGACGGCGTCGCGGATCGGCCTCAGGATGAAATAGCTGCTGAGGACGAAGAAGAAAAACACGAACGACGTCCACATGGCCGCCGCTTCGTTAGGCTTCACGTCCACCAAATGACGCAGCCAGAAAGCGGGCTTTCGCCCGCTTCCTGCTGGATCGGTCATGTCTTCTCCTTCGTGTGCCACGCGGCGAGTACGTCAGCTTCGTGCTGCGCGGAGATGCCGGCCACGGCGCCGCTGTCGAGCTTCGCGCGCGCTTCCGGCGAGCGCTCCTGGTTCCACTGGAGCGCGGCCGAGATCGTGTCGTCGACGGGCCGGAAGGTGAGGCCCTTGGCCACCGCACGATCGATGTTGCGCCGGCTGAAGCCCGCCGTCTCGCCGTCCGGCGGCACCACGATCGGCATGTCGCGCCAGGCGCGCACCTTCTGCTCCTGCAGGAAGGACCAAGGAACCCACGTGAACCGCGCGTCGGAGTGCGTGACGTCCTTGCAGCGCGCGAGGAAGTCTGCCATCGGCATCGGCGTGCGGGGACCCGTCGCATTGTAGATGCCACCGCCGTCCTTCGGCCCCTTCTCGGCCATGCGAATCGTCCACTCGGCAAGGTCGCGCGCGTCGATGAACTGCGTCACGTCGCTCGGCCTTCCTGGAGCGAGGACTTCCCCGCCCCTCGCGACCCGCACGGGCCAGTACGTGAAGCGATCGCTCGGATCGTACCGGCCGACGATCAACCCCGGGCGAATGATGGTGAACTTGCCGGGGTAGTCCTCCTGCACGTCCTTCTCGGAGCGGGACTTGAGTGCGCCGTAGTAGCGCCCCCAGTTCTGGCGCTCGAGGGTGTAGGGATCGAGTCCATCGGGCATCGGCGTCGTCGCCGCGGTCTCGTCCGCGTTAGGCGTGGCGTTGTCGGGATAGACGGAAATCGTCGAGATGAAGATGTAGTGCCCCGTATTTCCCTTCATGTATTGCGCGACGTTCCGAACCCACGCCGGCGCGGTCGTCGGATTGTCGATGACAACGTCGAATTTCTTGTCCTTGAGCGCGCTGGTATCGGTGTTCAGGTCCCCAATGAGCTGGTCGACCTTGCCCTTGAACATGTCGGGGCGCGTCTTGTTGCGGTTGAAGAGCGTGACGCGATGGCCGCGGCTCAGCGCATAGTCCACCTGCTCCGGTCCGGTGAACCCGGTGCCACCGAGTATGAGAATATTCAGCGACTTGGGCGCCGGTGCGCCGGGTATCTCCTCGCCTAACGTGATGCGCGGAACGATTCCGAGGCCGAGTGCGCCGGCCGCCGCGGCGGAACGCACGAGAAACTCGCGTCGACTCGTGGACATGAAATCAGGGGCTAGGGAATAGGGGCTTGGACGCCGGTAACATGAAGCGAGGCACTGGAACGGTACAGCGTCCCAGTGCCTCGGAGGTGTATGGATTGTGTTTCTCGTACGAAGAAGAGCTTCCTACGCGTTTCGGTCCGTGCAGAGGGCCTGCGGTACATTGGGATTGTTCAATTCGGCCTGTGGAACGGGGATGTTCACGTCCGTTCCGTAGTTACCACCCTTGTGCCAGGCCCCTGTGGGGAAGACACTGTCCGCGGAGCGCTGATACTGGCGGATGAGTCGCCGCAAATCGCCCAGCCGGTGACCGGTCGAGAAGAACCAGAAGGCGCGCTCGCGGAAGATCTGATCGATCTGGGCGGCCGGCGTTCCGGGATCCGTTAGCGGCGCGAGACCCGTGAGGGTCGCTCGGGCGGTGTTCAGTGTGGTAATAGCAGCAGCCGGATTCCCGGCAGCTTGCTGTGCTTCGGCCTCGATCATTCGCGCTTCGACTCCACTGATGATCGTGACCGGACTTGCCGCGGTCGGCCAAAGGAGCTGGACGGTGAAGGGCTTACCGAGATCGTCGCGACTCGTCTGCGTCACGCTGTTGACTTTGCAGGCGGAGTCCCCGCCCTGGCACACCGGGAGGCGCGGATCTTTCGCGCCGGCGAAGTTGACGCCGTTCGTTCCCTCGGAAGAGCTGACGCTGTATCGCCGATTGCTGTTGTTCAACGACCAGAACACATTGCTCGCCGTCGTGAGCGACTCGAGCAGTTGATACTTGAAGGTCGTCGGTACGGCGGCCACGGAAGTCGCGGCCTCCGCATAACGACTCTGACCCAGGTTGAGCAGAATGCGGCCACGCAAAACCTGGAGCGCATATTTCACTCGCAGATCGTCGGTCGTGTTGCCGGTGATCATCGGAAGGCCGGAGTCAACGTGGGCGAGCGCGAGCGTGAACGCCGTCTGATCGGAGATCGGCGATCCATATTGCTCACGACCGTTCACGACCGAGCTGAACACCAAGCCGTTGCAATAGTCCTCGGCCATCAGGTTTTCGGAGAAAGCCTCGACGAAATACATCTCCGCCGGTTGCCACCCGGGCGCCGACGGCGCGAATTGCTTGAGCAACTGTGTCGCCTGCATCGCCGAAAGGCGCGCGCGGTTGATCGCGCGATCGGCGGTCGTGAGGAATGAGTTCGACGGCTGAATCACGCGTTGGTCGACGGCTTGTCGATCGATGAACGAATCGCCGTTAATCCACTCGTCGGCGAGCATGCCGCCGAGCAGAAACAGACCTTCGTCAGAGCCGTTGGTCGTGCCGGTGGTGGCGACGTTGAGCCGGGCGAACGCGCCGATGCGAACCGCGTTGGCGCCGGCGGCCGATTGGACGTCCACCGGATTGATGATATCGGGATCCTCGACGGAGAGGATGCGATCGCTCGACACGCAGCCGACGACCAGCAGGGCCGCTCCGAGCGTGGCCGTCGTCAGACGGTGCTTGATTAGCATTTGTATACGCACGGGCAATCCTTAGAAGCCGAGGTTTAGACGAAGCGTGACGTAGCGCGGTGGGGCGAAGGCCTGGAATGACGAGGGCGCGTCGCCGGTGGTGCCGTAGGCCTCCGGGTCGACGCCAGAGTACTTCGTCCACACCAGGCCGAGATTGCGCACCGCACCGGTGATCGCGAGTGAACGACTGCGGAAGTAGCGGCCTGCCCAGCGCTCCGGCGCGTTGAAGGTGAGCGACAGCTCGCGGAAGCGAATGAAGTCGCCGTCCTCGATGAATCCCGCGACTGTGCGACTGGGATGCTCACGTCCGGCGACCGTGCGCGCCTGGGCGGACGCGTCCGAATTGGGATCGATGAGCCCCGCGCAGTTGAAGCGACTCAGGCAGCGAATGCGCTCGCTGTTGTTATATGTCTTGAAATCGCCCTTGTAGTCGATCATCGCCTGGAGGCGGAAGCGGCGCTGCCAGAAGTCGAATCCGTTCATGACCGCGACCTCGTACACCGGAAGCGGATTGCCGAGGTACGCCGCCGTATCGCCGACGACGATCTCGCTGAGATTCGGATCGGCGTTGTACTGGATGATGCCGTTGCCGTTCTTGTCCTGGAAGCCAAGGAGTGGACGCGACCACCAGCCGTTGAGCGGATACTTCTCACGATCCTGCTGCGTGGAGCTGAGCACGATGTTCGGCACGCCGCCCAGGCTCACGAGCTTGTTCTGGTTCGTGGAGCCGTTGAACGTGACGTCCCAACCGAGATTGGCGCTCTGGAGAAGCACGGTGTTGATCGCCGCTTCCCATCCGGAATTCTTGACTTCTCCGAGATTCTCGAACCGGGAGGTCGTGCCGGCGCCTAACGAAGGGGGCAGCACACGGCTGACGAGCGCGTCGCGCGAGATCTTGTTGTAGTACGTGATCTGGGTGCTGATGCGGTTGTGCCAGAACGCGGCGTCGAAGCCCGCCTCGAGCTCCGTCGACCGCTCGGGCTTGAGGTTGGTGTTGCCGAGCGCGCTGAAGACGACGCCCGGTACTTCGCCCGCTTCACCCAGCGTGCGTGTCGCGGCGTAGTACGGTACGGCGTCGATGGTGCCGGGCTGCACACCCGAGGCGCCGTACGCGCTGCGCAGGCGGAACTCGTCGAGCCAGCCGAAGCGCGGGAAGAACCCTTCCTGCGACACGATCCAGGACGCCGAGAGCTTCGGATAGAAGACGGTCTTGAAGTCCGCGCCGAACGCGCTGTTGCGGTCGGAGCGAATGGCGCCGGTGACGAAGAGCCGGTCTCGGAAGGACACCTGCTGCTCGATGAAGCTGCCGAGCGTCCGCGTCTCGTCGGTCGCCTCGTCGGCGAGCTTCACCGCGGCGCCCGTCACCGTCACGGCGCCCGGCGAGAGCTGGTCGCCCTCGGTGCCGTTGCGATCGAAGATGGTGCGCGTGAACTGAACGCCTAACGTCGTTCGCGACCCGAAGGCCTCGTTGATCTGCTTCGTCGCCGTCCCGGCCGCGTCGAGCGTGTAGTCGAAGAAGTTCGTGCGGTTGTCGATCTTGTAGCCGAGGCGCGTCGTGCCGACGTCGGGGCAATTGGCGAAGCGGCAGAGCTGCGTGTCTCGCCGGCCGATGAAGTCGAGGCCGAAGGTGCTGCGGAGAGCGAGCCAGTCGCGGGGCCGCCAATTGGCGCGCGAGGATCCGATAAACCGCTGAATGTTCTGATCGGTCTCGATCTGATAAATGTCGCGCGGCGTGGCGGCACGCCACCCATATAGCGTGTCACCGTTCGCATTGAGGTTGTATCTGAAGCCGGGGCCACCGTAGATATTGGTGGCGACGCCGAGAACGCCGGAGTCGTCGCTCTCCGGAAGCCGCAGGTCCTGTTGGGTGTAGCCGGCGTTCAACGAGAGGTCCGCATCCGGCGACAGCGTGAGGTCGAGATTGGCGCGCGCCGTTTCGCGGCCGAGGTGATTGGGACTCTTCTGAATCGAGCTGAGCGCGATGCCGTGGCTCGCCATGAAGCGCTGGTCGAACTGCGGCACTTTTGTCGCGCCGTCCTCGTCCTCCCACTCGCCGTGAATGAAGTAGCGAATCATTTCCGACCCGCCCTTCACCCCCACCGCGTGCTGTTGGCGATAGCCGATACCGAACGGCGTGGACTGCGGGTCTTTAGTGAGGTTGTAACTCGTGACGCTATCCTGGGCGCAGGTGCCGGCAGCGACCTGGCTCAGGAAGCACTGCACGGTGTTGGACGGACTGGATGTCGTCGCGGCGGTCGTGCCGGTGCGCCAGCCCCAGTACGCGGTGGGGTAGTGGTTGTGATCGGTGATCGCCGTCTGCTGCGTGGAGTAGTCCCACTGCGGCCTGCCGGCCACGCCGCGCTTCGTCGTGATGACGATGACCCCGTTCGCGGCGTCGGTTCCGTAGAGCGTCGACGCGGACGGACCCTTCACGACCTCGATCGACTCGATCTCTTCGGGATTGATGTCGTTGATGCGCGCGGGTGTCGTTCCGCCGACACTCACCGAAGACGATCCGGTCGTGCCCTCGACGCGAACACCGTCGACGACGTAGATCGGATTGTTGGTGAGCGAGAGTGAGCTCGTGCCGCGAATGCGGACGCGCACACCCGCACCCGTTTGCGTACCCTCGAACACGGTGACCCCGGGCGCGCGCGAAGTCAGCAGGTCCGCGGCGTTGGAGACGGTGCCGCTCGCGACCACCGCGGCCGCCGGCACCTGCGCGATGTCGTTGCCCACCTCTTCGCGGCGCTGTTGACCCGTGGCGGTCGTAACGACGGGATTCAGCGACACGGGAACCGGCGTCATCTGAAAATTCTGCGTCGACGACTGTCCAGCGACGACGGCGACGGATCGGCGCTGCTCGCCATAGCCGACTCGTAAGGCGCGAAGTTCGTAATTGCCGGCGGTCGTGATGCGAATCGTGTACTGACCGTCGCTGTTGGTCTGCGCACCGATGTTGGTGCCGACGACGGCGATCTGCGCATTGGCAAGCGGCTGCCCAGTGGGTGCGTCCGTGACGCGACCGGTGATGCTCGCCGCTTGCGGTGTCTGGGCTGAGACGGCGACGGCTGGCGTCGTGCCGCACAACGCGCCCACTACGAAGACCAGAAGGGGTCTACGCGTGTTCATGAGAACCTCATTATGGAATTGCCTGACGACGGCCGGGTGTGGGCACGGCCGAGCGGGAGTGATAACCTAACGGCCGACCGGGCAGCCGCAACCTGTCCGCGCCGTCCTAACGCGCGGACAGGTCGCCCTGTCTCGACAAATCAGCGGACGGCGGCTAGGGAGTCGGCCAGCTGACTAACGAGGGCGGCCTCACGAGTGAGCGCCGCCGCAACGCGCTCGATCTCGCCATTCACCGAAGCCCACTGTCCCTGCTCGATCGCCTCACGAACGCCCGGCATGGTCTTCACGCCATAGCCGGTATAGAAGCCAGGCGCGTAAAGCAGGTGCGTGTACCAACTGCGCTTCGCGAGGCCCTCCGGCGTCGTCAGCGCGCGCTCGGCCTGCAGTAACCGCTCGTTAAGCGACTTTAGACTGGCCGCGCCGGCGCTCCCGGCCTGAGTCACCCCGCCCCGCTCCACCCACTGGGAATATGAACGCTCATAATGCTGGGCCGCTCGCGACAGCGAATCGACGGCGTTGAGCAGCGGTGCAAATTCGAGCTGCGGCGGCCTTGCCTCCTTTGCCGGAGGATGAGTCGGCGTGCGCGGGTCGTTCGTCGCCGCGAAGACGTTCTCGTCGATCTCCCGATCGCGTTCCGCAATTTCCGTGGCGCGACGATCGCGAAGCTGCTGCAACTCGGTGACGTAGCGTTGCGCCGTCTCCGCCAGATTACTGAATGCGAATGGCAGGACGTCGGCGTCGGCCAGACGCATCACCGCTTGTCCCGCCGCTTGTGCTAGCGCTCGGCCGTAGACGAAGGACGTATCGCTGAAATGCGTGTACCAGTAGAAGTCGTCGTAGATCGAGTGATAGATCCCGCTACCATCCTCGCCACCGTAGCTGAGGTCCAGCGAAGCGATGCCCAGGTGCTGCAAGAAGGGCGTGTAGTCAGATCCAGAACCGAGCGCGGCAATTCGCAAGTCCTCACGCTCGCGCGCATCACGCCGTTCCTCGGGCGACCCGCGACGGATGATCGCGAGCTGATTGCGCTTCCACGAACTGACGTTGGCCTCCGGGTCGGTGACGTCCTTCGCGACACCGTTGATGAACTTCTCCAACGAGTGCGAGCCTTCGACGCCGAGGTAGCCACGGCCATTCGAGTCGCTATTGAGATAAGCGACGGCGTGCTGACGCAGCTCGTCGGCGTGCGCCTCGGCCCATTCCGTCGATCCAAGCAGCCCCGGTTCCTCGCCATCCCACGCCGCGTAGATGATGGTACGCTTCGGCCGCCACCCTTGCTTGTACAAGTCGCCTAACGCGCGGGCCTCCTCGAGCTCGACCACCATGCCGGAGATCGGATCCTCGGCGCCATTCACCCACGCATCGTGGTGGTTGCCGCGGATGACCCATTGTTCGCTTTCGGTCGTGCCGGGGAGGCGAGCGATGACGTCGTTGAGTGTCTTCAAACTCCAGTCGGACTTGACGCGAAGATGCACGCGCGCCGCGCCCGGGCCGAAGCGATAGGTGATCGGCAAACCACCTCGCCACGAGTTTGGAACGACATCACCGCCGAGAGCGGCGAGGAGTGGCTCGGCGTCGGCGTACGAAATCGGCAGCACGGGAATCTTCGTCAGCGTCGGCGCTTCGGCGACTGTGTAGCGCTTCGCATCCTTGGTCGCGCCGACACCAGGCGTGAGGGGATCTCCTGGGTACGTCGGCATGTCGGCGACGCTGCCGCGTTGCACGCCGTCGCGCGGACGCATTGGGCCCTTCGGGAAAACGTCGCCGTCGGCGTAGCCGTCTTCACGCGGATCGGAATAGATGAGGCAACCAACAGCACCATGTTCCGCGGCGACCTTTGGCTTGATGCCGCGCCAGGAGCCGCCGTATTTCGCGATAACCACGGCTCCCTTCACCGAGACACCGTGCTGCTCGAGCTCTTCGTAGTCGGCGGGGATGCCATAGTTGACGAAAACGAGCGGACCGGTGACGTCGCCGTCGATGGAGTACGCGTTGTAAGTCGGCAGTTGCTCGGCGTGCTGCGAGGAGGTTGGGTCGCTCCCAATGGTGGGTTCCTGCAGCTTTGCTTTGAACGTCGTCGGCGCGACCATCTCGACGACACGCTCGATCGGCGTCGGGAATAGGACGTCGAACGTCTCGATCTCGGCCTGCCAGCCAAATGATCGGAACTGGTCGCGGATCCATTCGGCGTTGGTCTTATCGTATGGCGACCCGACGTGATGCGGTCGCGCCGACAGCAACTGCATCGCGCTGCGCAGGCGCGCCGGCTCGGGAATCGCGCGGAACTTTGCCTCCCACTCGCGCTCGATGCGCGAGGATTCAGGAGAGAATCCGCGAAGAGCATCGGAGCTCGGAGCACGCGGCGTAAGAGAAACCCCGCCCGCCGCAAGAAGCAAAGAAGCCACAAATGGACGCATCGTCGTTGTCTCGGCTACTGGAGAGCGAGGAAGATGGCGACGCGATTGCGATCGCGGAACGGCGCGTGCACAATCCGCGGCGGCCCAACGCCGAGAGCGCCTCGGCAGTAATAGAGCGGTCCAACAACACGCCAGACGAGGAGCTACGTGCAAGCACCATCTGTGATTCGCTGGCCACAACCGATCTTCGAGTACATCGGATTCCTCGCCGCATTCCTCCCGGCTGGGGCGGTGGGCTTTCGCTTCGTGGTCTTGCGCGGCGCTCTCGCATTGGCCGAACGATCGGGGCTAGGCGCTGATTCAACGCGGCGTCGCGTGTTGGCGGACAGCGCGCGGCGGGCAGCGACGATCGGATTGGTCGGCTCTCTCGTTGGCGTGGGCCTCTTGTTTTACCAGTTGCCGAAGCTCGGCGCGCGCCGACACATGCCCGCGCTGCAACTCATGACACACGACGCGGGGACGGAGCTACAGGTCGGGTTTCTCGTTCTCGCGCTGATCGGCTTCGTTCTCGCAATGCGGGGGAGCAAAGTTGGGTGGTGGCTCGCGGCGGTCGGCTTCGTGGCTGGTCTTCTACGCAGCGCCTTCCTCGCGGATTGGGGAGAACTTTTGAATCCGCTGCACGTGCTCGCCGGAGGCCTGTGGATCGGAACACTGTTCGTGATGCTCGTCGCGGGGATATCGACGGTGCTGGGTAACGAGGTCGCGCGTGATCAGCGGGGGACGATCGTCTCCGACATGGTGTACTCGTTTTCACCGCTCGCGCTGAGCGCGACACCGGTGTTGGTGTTGTTCGGTGTGATCATCGCGTGGAAGCATCTGCACGTGCTATCCAATCTGTGGTTATCGCCGTACGGGATCACGCTCATCGTGAAGTTGTGCCTCGTCGCAGTTGTGTTCGCGCTCGGCGCGTGGAACTGGCGCCGGCAGCGACCGACGCTCGGCACAGAGAGCGGCGCGCAGTCGATCAAGCGCTCGGCGACGATGGAGGTTTTGGTCGCCGCGTTGGTGCTTGGCGCGACGGCCATCTTGTTGAGTATTCCCGCACCACGCGCGAAAAACCCTTCAGGGCCGGCTCCGGCACCAACGGCGACCGTTGGGCAGCCGAGCAACTAGGTAGCGGGCTTGCCGACGAGCCAGCGATCCCACCACTGCAACTCCTGCCAGTAGCGATGAACGCTGTTCCACGCTGACCAGCCGCCGTGGTAGGAGTCCGGATAGCGAACCATTCGGGCGGGTACCTTCCGCTTCTTGAGCGCGGTGTACATCTGCTCCGCCTGCTCGATTGGGACGCGCAGGTCGGCTTCGCCGTGAACGAACAAGGTCGGTGTACTGACGTTCGCCGCGTAATGGATGGGTGACTGCCGCCAGAGTAGCTCGTAGCCCTTTGCTTCCCACGGCGCGCCGAAGAACTCGCTCTCCTTCGTTCGGGGAATGTCGGCCGTGCCGTAGTCGCTCACCCAGTTCGAGATGCCCGCACCGGCGATCGCGGCGGCGAAGCGACTGGTTTGCGTGATCGTCCAATCGGTCATGAAGCCGCCATAGGAGTAGCCGGTGACGCCGAGGCGTTTCGGGTCGATCGGGTAATGAGCAAGTACATAATCGACGCCGGCCATGACGTCCTCGTAGTCCTTGATACCCCAGCCTCCTCCCCAGGTCGCCCAGAGAAAGTCTTCGCCGTATCCGGTCGAGCCGCGCGGATTGGTGTAGAGCACGGCGTAACCCCTGGCGGCGAAGAGCTGCATCTCGAAATCGAAGTTGTTGCCGTAGGCGCCGTGCGGTCCACCGTGAATGGCAAGAATAAGCGGCAGCCGTTCGGCGCCGGCGTGTGGCGGCATGAGGAGCCATCCCTCGACCTTCGTTCCATCCTTGCTCGTGAACGAAACGCGCGTCGCCGAATCGAGGCGGACGTCGCCGAGGAACGTCGCGTTCACGTTCGAGAGGGGCCGCTCGCATCGCGTTAGGCGATCGACGCAGCCGGCGCCCAGGGATGCCACGTAGACATCCGACGGGTGCGTCGGATCGGTCGCGGCATAGGCGAGGCGGTCGTCGTTCGCGGACAATGAAAACCCGCTCAATCGACGCGCGCCGCTCGTCACCTGCTCGACGGCACCGCCGGCGAGCGGGACCCGGAAGAGGTGGCGATCGCCTCCGACCTCGGCGTCGAAGAGCACCGACTGTCCCGTCACGTCCACTTCGGGGCGGCCGGGAATGAGGTCCCACGAGGGGGTGAGATTCCGCCAGCGTCCGGTCTCGTTGAGAGTGGCGTCGATTGGCACGCGATAGAGATCAATCGGAGCGCCGCGCGTGCGTTTCGCGGCGATGGCGGCGCTGAGTCCTTCTTCTCGCCTAACAACTAGCGACTTCCCGTCTGGCGCCCAGGCGGGCGAGCTGTGGTCGTAGCCGTCGTCGGTGAGCCGCCGGGCTTTGCCATCGAGATCGACGACGAACAGATCGCTGCGCTCGTACGTGTACTCGTCGCGCTGATGCACGTTCGCGACGAGCGCGACGGAGCGTGAATCCGGACTCCACGCGACGTCCTGGACGTCGACGATAAAATGCGTGATGGCCCGCGGCGCGCCTCCCACGCGCGGCACGAGGTACAGCTCAGCCGCCGGCGTCGCGAGCGAGTCGCGCGGATCGGTGAGATAGCCGCGTTGATCGAATCGCGCGTTCATCCAATCGTAGATTTTGCCTTTGAAGCGCTCGTTGAGCTTTTTCTCCATTGGATCGACAGCCACGCGCGGCCGAACATGCGCACGGTGCAAGAATGCAATCCAATGATTGTCAGGGCTGAAAATCGGCGCTCCTGTTACGCCGTCGATCTGAAATGCCTCTCCAGCGGGCACGTCCATCCGCAGAAACCAGGTCGCGCTCTCCTCGGCCGAGTCGGGCGTCGCCGCGAGCGAGCGACGCCGCGACGTGAACGAGAGCAGCGTACCGTCCGGACTCCAGCGCGGATCGGTGGCGTTGAAGGAGGGATTGGTGATGCGCGCCGCCGATGTAGAGCCGTCGCTGGGCGCGAGCCAGATCTCGCTTTGCCGCCGATTCTCGCTCTCGATGAGATACGTGCGCACGAACGCGACGCGTTTGCCGTCTGGTGAGATCGCCGGGGCGCTCGCTGTTTCGATGCGATAGTAGTCCTGGAGCTCGAGGGTGCGCGCGGTCATCGCAGCGGCCGCACCGGCGCCAGCCCGACGCGGCTGCGCGTTAGCGCCTTCAGCGTGCAGCGGGAGCAGGCCGACAGCGAGTGCGAAGCTGGCGACGTCGCGGATCATTGACGACGAGCGCATATCGTTAACCTTGAATGCTCGAGACAACGTAGCGTACGTCTCGTGCGTAGGCCGTCAAGACTCGTCTCACGTCCTTCCAGTGGTGAGGTCTATGAGACTGCCCATTCGCCGCTTCGCGAGATTCTGGCTCGTCGTCGCGCTCACGCCGTCCATTGTCACCGCGCAAGCGGCAAAGGATTCGGCAGGGACGGTCGTGTCCAAGCGCGGGCTCGTGATCTCCAGCTCGGCGATCGCGTCTGACGTCGGTGCGAGCATCCTTCGTCGCGGTGGCAATGCCGTCGACGCCGCAGTAGCGACGGCCTTCGCGCTGGCGGTGACCTATCCCGGTGCTGGTAACATCGGCGGCGGCGGATTCATGGTCGTGCGACTCAAGGACGGAACGGCAACGACGATCGACTATCGCGAGCGCGCGCCGCTTCGATCCACGCCCGCGATGTACCTCGACGGGAGCGGAAAGATCGATCGCTCGCTGACCGCCACCGGCTATCTCGCACCAGGAGTGCCCGGCACCGTGCGCGGTCTCGCGCTCGTGCATAAGAAGTTCGGCAAGCTGCCGTGGCGCGACGTTGTGATGCCGGCAGCGCGGTTGGCGTCGCGGGGCTTCGCGCTGGACTCGGGGCTCGCGCGCAGTCTCACACACGAAGTCGCGCAAGCGATGAAGCCGTATCCCGCGTCGGTGGCGGCATACGGCAAGCGGGGCGCGTCCGGCGCGCAGTGGGAGCCCGGCGACACTATTGTCCTGCGCGATCTGGGACGCACGCTCACCGCGATCGCGACGCGCGGCGCGGACGTCTTTTACACCGGGTGGATTGCGGACAGTATCGCCGCCGACATGCGCCGCAATGGAGGGCTGATCACGAAACAGGATCTCGCCGCCTACCGAGCGAGGGAGCGCGCGCCGGTGCGCGGGAGCTACCACGGCTACGACCTGGTGACGATGCCACCGCCGAGCTCGGGCGGCGTGGCGATGGTCGAGATGTTGAACATTCTCTCACACTTCGATTTGCAGAAAGCGGGGCGCTGGTCGCCGGAGACGCTGCACCTCGTGATCGAGGCGATGCGTCGCGCCTACGTCGATCGCGCTCGCTTCCTCGGCGACCCTGACTTCGTGAAAATGCCTCTCGCGCGCCTAACGTCGGCCAGCTACGCCGCGACGCTCGCGAGCAGCATCGATCGGACGAAGGCGACGAGCAGCACCGAGCTCGGAAAGGACATCGTGACGCCGACCGGCGTCGCCACCGAGAGCGACGAGACGACGCAGTTCTCGATCGTCGACCGCGACGGCAACGCCGTCTCGAACACGTTCACGCTCGAGGGCGGCTATGGCTCGCACGTCGTGGTGCGCGGTGCGGGCTTCCTGCTGAATAACGAGATGGGCGACTTCAACAAGAAGCCCGGCGAGACCAACGTGCAGGGCGACATCGGCACGAAAGCGAATCTCATCGAGCCCGGGAAGCGGATGCTCAGCTCGATGACGCCGACGATCGTGACCCGAAAGGGCAAGCTGTTCATGGTCACTGGCTCGCCGGGTGGCCGCACGATCATCAACACAGTGATGGAAGTCGTGCTGAACGCGACCGGCTTCGGAATGAATGCGCGCCAAGCGGTCGACGCGCCACGCCTGCATCACCAATGGTTACCGGATGTCGCGATGTTCGAGCGCGACGCGATCTCCGATTCCACGGTGGCGCAGCTGCGGGCGATGGGGCACACGGTCGAACAGCGCGGACGCCAGGGAGACGCCCATACGATTATGTACAATCCGAAGACGAAGACGGCGTACGGCGCGAACGATCGGCGAAGCAGCGATTCGAAGACGTCGGCGCCGTAGCCAATCGAGATATCAGCAACCGATATCGATGCGTGCTGCCAGCCGCGCGTCGGATTCGTCTCCCAGGCTCGTCCTCGGCATGATTCAGCGGGCGGAAGCGGGACTGGCAGCCACTCTGGTGCACCACGGTACGGAGTGGGTGGAGGCTGCTTCATGGATACGTTCGCGACGCCGCGGAAGAATTTGCCCTTCGCGGGACGGCTTCAAGTGTGTATTCTATAGATCGTCTTTCCGGGAGACGCCGAAGCTATGGCAAGACGGAAACGGGGAGGGGGAGGAGGTCCGCCGAGGATCGCGAAGCACCAGGTATCCAAGTCCCCGTATTTCATGCAGCCAGGAAAGCGGGGCGTGGTCGTGGTGCTGCATCGCGCATGCGGCAATCGCGTCGTCCCCAAGGCCTGCGGCGAAATGCCGAGCCGGACGCACGCAAAAATGCTGATCACACAGCTCGAGCGGGCAGAGTCCGTGGTGAAGGATCTTTTCCTCGAGGCCACGGACGACGGCATTGAAGCGTTGGAGGCTGTGCTTGCCGCCTGTCGTGAGGAAGTACTGAAGAAAGGACCTCGCGTGCACGACGGAGGCGGCGGTCCCGAGGGCGATGCGCCCGGAGGAAGCGGCGACGTTGGCGGCGGTGAGGGCCAACGTGGCGATCGCGGCGGTGGGGGAGGGCGAAATAAGCGTCGTCGTCCCAAGGGACGACACAGCGGCCCGCGCTTCGATCAGCCGCCGGGCACACGGCCCCTGCCTGACGAGCCTCGGCCGCCGATGGCGGGCGAGGAGCCATACAACGAAGCGGCGTCGTAGCTTACGGCACCACGTCTGCCTTCACGCTCTGCTCTGCCTGGCGACGATCCTTGAGGTGCTCTTCCATCTTGAGCCGCGGCACGCCGTTGACGATCCAGTCAGCGGGCGGCGCGCCCTTGAGCTGATAGTCGAACCACTCGCGCATCCGGATCGCGTAGTCCTTCTGGTTCACCGGGCGCTGCAGTCCGTGGTTCTCACCGACATACTCGAGCAGGATGACATCCTTGCCGAGCTGACGGAGGGTGTTGAAGTAGGTGATGCCCTGGTTGAAGTCGACGGCTCCGTCTTTGTCGTTATGCAAGATGATCAGCGGTGTCGTGACCTTGTCAGCGTGGAACGCGGGAGAATTGCGAATGTAGGCGTCGTAGTTCTGAATGAAATTCCCCTTGAAGCGACCCTGGCTCGACTCGAAGATCCCCTGGTTCGCGCCGCCCGTGTTCCAGTAGATCGAGCTGTACATGCTCACCATGTCGGTGAGAGGCGCGCCGGCGACGGCCGCGTGGAACATGTTCGTCTGGGTGACGAGGAACGCGGTCTGGTAGCCGCCCCACGAATGTCCCCACAGGCCGACATGGGTCGAGTCGATCAGTCCGGTCGCGATCGCCGCGCGCACCGCGGGCAACACGCACCACACCGCCGACATCCCCGGATCGTTGACGCGGTAGACGATGTCGGGATCGAGCACCGCATAGCCGCGGCTTGTGTAAATGCTTCGGTTCGGCGTGCTCGTTTCACTCGGGGAGACGTATGAGTTGAGTAACTGCGAACGCTTCTCGTAAATCGTGACCAGCAGCGGGTACTTCTTCCCCGGCTCGTAGTTCGCGGGCAGGTAGAGCGCGCCCTGCAGCGTATCGCCCTTGTCGCTCACATACTTGACGAGACGCGCGCCGCTCGACCAGGCGAAATCCTTCTGCTGGGGATTCGCGTCGGTGATCTGACGGCCGCCCTTGAGGTCCGCGCTGGCGACGTAGTAGTTCGGGAAATCGCGCTCCGTTTGCTTCGTGTAGAGATACACGTCGGAGTCTCGCGAGCGCAGGAAGTTGTACGACGCGTCATCTGAGACGAGCGACGTCGCCCCAGCTTTGCTTGGCTCGACACGCGCCAGCCCTTCACGCTTCGTCCACTCGCCGTACGTTCCGAAATACAGCGGCTTCGTTAGGTCGACTCCCTCCTCCGATGCACCAGCGCCCCCCCCTCCCCCACCCTGGCGACCACCGCGTCCCCCGCGACGCGCCGCCGGACCTTCGTCGAAGGCATAAAGCCGCTGATAACGAACCTGATTCTTTCGTCCGTCGCCCGTGAGGTTCACCGCCTTCCCCGCGGCGACAGGAACGCGCCACACGTCCCAGCCGTCGGTCAAGAGAACGGAGCTCGCGTCCTTCGACCACGCCAGTACGGGCGCGGCGGCGGAACGATGTTGTTGTGATCGTCGTCGGTGTTGGCGAAGCTCACTGGCGCGTCCTTCGTGACGTTGTGCTTCTGGCCCGTCGCGAGATCGAGCGTCCAGTAGTTCGCGTCGTCCCCCCAATACAGCAGCTGTTTGCCATCGGGAGCGGCGAGTCCGAAGAACTGCAGATCCTTTTTGAGGGTCAGCGTCCGCGTACCAGTCTTGAGATCGACGGCGTAGACGTCTGCGTAACGACGGCCGTCGTAGCTCGAGCGCTGATCGTAGTCGCGGCTGTCGATCCCGTAGGCGAAGCGATCGTGCGGGAGAAGCGTCACCTGCCGCAGACCGTCGTCAGAGAGCCTGACGAACTTGTTCTCGGCGATGCGGTACTCGACCAGGTAGCTGTACGTACGGTCCGTCTGTTCCTGGACGAGCTGCTGCGATTGGAGGCGCGGATCCTTCCAGTGCCAGAGTACGAGCGTCGGGTTCTCGTCGTCCGAATCGACGCGCGGCTGGTTGCGCGCGCCCCCTTCGCCGGGCGCTCCAGCCTGCACGATCGGCGTACGGGGAGGCGCGCCGTCACGGCCTGCCATCGTCTCCGGCGCCGCCTTCGGCTTGGCGTCGCGAATCCCGAAGAAGATTGAGCCGAAGTCGTCGGCGACGCGCGGCGTTCGGTCCGCGCTGACTCGCATCGCGCTCGGAAAATCGGCGCGACCGGCGGGATCGAAAACGACCTTTTTCTGCGCCGCGGTACCAATCCCGGTAAACGAAATCACGCCGAATACCGTGTCCTTCGACACGGAGTCCGGTTTGCCGCGCAGGAGGGCGAGCGCCGGACCGCTGTCCGCCCACGCGAGTCTCCGATATAGCGCCTGATCGCTGTCGAGCGAACGCACGACGTCGCTGCGAAGATCGCGCAGCTGCACGCCGTTACCGATCTCGTCGTGCGCGTCGATCGTGTACGCGAGATAGCTGCCCGATTCATCGAAGGCGAAATCGCCAACGTTACCGATGTTGATGACGCTGCCCGTCGCCAGCGTATAGAGCAGCAAGTCGGCGCCCTCCGATCGAGGGGCTGGCGGCGTTGCGCCACCCGCTCGGTCGTTGCCTGCGGCGGCCGGCGCTTCGGCGGCGTAACCATACAACGCAATGACGCGTGGCTTCTCGCCGGAGAACGCAAAGCGGCGAATCTTGTCGAATTCCTGCTTTTGTCCCGTCGCAAGGTTGAGCACCACCACTTTGTTCTGCACGGGACGGTGCTGTTGTCTCAGACGCCGCGCCTCGCGCTGGCTTGGATAGACCGTGAAGGCCGCGAACTTCGAGTCCCCCGAGATCGCGAGACTTGCCGGGGTAGCACCGCCGGGCGCGAAGGCGTTGCCGGCTGGTGCGGGCAATTCCCCAATCGGGAAGCGCTGCTCCGTGGCGCCGTCGGCGGTTTGCCTGACGACCACGGTGGCCTCGCCTTCGTTAGGTGCCAGAACGTACGCGAACCACTTGCCGTCGTTG
>DATEHJ010000182.1:0-11665 GCA_035279645.1 Gemmatimonadaceae bacterium | reverse complement strand
CGCGCGCCGAGGTCGCGCAGCTGCTCGCGCGTCGCCTTCAGCTCCGGCTCAGCGCCCAACCGCGCGAACACCTCGTGCGCCCGCCGCAGCTCGCGCGTTGCGCCTTCGCGATCGCCCGTTTCGGCAAGTGCGCGCGCCAACTGCCGGCGCACGCGCGCGGCGTCGGGAACGTACGGAATCGCTTCGAGCTGCTCGGCGACCGTTCGCAGCATCTCCACCGAGCGCGATTTGTTGCCCTGCAGCAGCTCGGCGAGCGCCTCGGACGCGTCAGCCCAGGCGAGTCCGAGTCGGTGCTCCAGTCGGCTCGCGTCACGGCGCAGCCGTTGGCCAACGCGCAGTGCGCGACGCATGTCGCTCTTCCAGAGCGCGGCTTCGGCGATCACCGGCATCAGGCGATGCACTGCCCACACGACGTATCCTGATGCATCGGCGATCTCGAGACCGGCATGGCCTACCTTGATGGCCTCGTCGTAGTCCTGCATCGTTAGGTGATACGCGGCGCGCCCCGTGTGTGCCGGTACGATCGAGTGCACGTCGCCACCCGCCGACCCGGCGCCGGAGAGCGCCCACGCTTCGTCCACGCACGCCTTGCCTGCCTCGACGTTGCCGCGACCAAAGTACAAGAGGCCGAGCCACACGAGCAGCCGCGGAATGAGCGTACTCTGGCCTAACGTGCGCGCCGTCGCGAGCGTGCGCTCCGCCAGCGCCACCGCCGTGTCCCACTCGCCGATCCCCGCGTAGTACTCGATCGCGACCTCCGCCGTCCATGCGCGCAGCAGAGGCGAACGCAGTTCGTCGGCCAATCGCTGCGCCTCGGCGAGATGATGCGAAATGTCCTGAACGCTCGCGGTCAGTCCGCCGAGCATCGCCAGCGCCCAGTGCGACGACCACTCGACACCTCGCTGCCCCGACTGCTCGGCGAGTACGATCGCTCGCGCGCCATGTTTCCTCGCCAATTGCGGCGGACCGGTCCACACGTAGAGCAGGAGAAGCGCTCGATGCGCCCGCGCGAGAAGCGCCGCGTCGCCCAACCGGTCGGCGATGTCCAGCGCGAGATGCACGGCTCGCTCGGACTCGTCGCGCTGTCCGAGGCCCTGCAGGCACATACCCTTCGCGATCAGCGTCCGGGCCTCGACGGCCGGCTCCCCCGCGGCAACGGCCGCGGCGATGGCGGCGTCGTAGTGCGTCAGCGCTTCTTCATGTCGTCCGCTCCAGAAGGAAACCATTCCCATGTTGCGGCGGATCGTCGCAAGCCGGGAATGGAGTCCGCGCCGCTCGGCGTCGTCGGCGGCGCGCTGCCAAAGCATCAGCGCAGCTGGATATTCGCCGAGACGCTGTCGCGCCCGCGCGAGATCGTGCGTGATCGCGATCGAGCGCTCCTCGTCTGCCACGTCCATACGCCCGAGCTGCTCCAGAGCCGCAGCGAGATAGTCGGCTGCCTCACGATTGGCGTGTTTCGCCATCGCCTCCATCCCCGCCGCATGGAGATACTGGACGGTCTTTTCGGCTAGGCGTCGCGCGTCCGCGCGCAGATAGTGGAACGCCAGCTCGTCGACGTGTGCGTTTGAGGCGCCTCCATAAAACGCCTCGAGCGATTCGGCGACAACCGCGTGCAACGCGCGCGCGCGGGCCAGGCCGAGCTCCGTATACAGCGCCTCCTGAAGGAGCGGATGAGTAAAGTCATACACGATCTCGCCGCTCTCGGCGTGCTCGTCGATGACGCGCGCTCGGCGCAGCTCGTCGAGCGCCGAGAGCAAGGCATCCTCCGGGTGCTTGCTGACGAAGGCCAGCGCGTCATGCGTCCAGCGTGTACCGATCACGGCAGCGAGGTCGGCGAGGCGCCGGGCTTCGGCAGGCAGCTGGCCGAGCCGGGCGACGACGACGTCGCGAATCGTGCGCGGCATCGTGAGCGCAAGCAGATCCTGCACCGTCGGTGGCCGGCCGTTGCCCAACGACGTAATCTCGGCGAGCGCCTTCACCGTCTCCTCGACGAAGAACGGATTCCCTCGCGTGCGCTGGTGAATGATTTCCGCCAGCTCACTCGCCGATGACTCGCCAAGGAGTCCCTGCACGAGCTCTCGCGTCGACGCGAGATCGAGCGGCGCAATGTGAACCGACCGCGCAAGGCCCAGCCCAACGAGAGAAGTCTCCATGCTGCGTAGCGTCGACTGGGCGTCGGTCGCGCGCGGATCGGAATCGTTGTAGGTCCCGACGATCAGTATGCGATCGTTGGCGATCTGTCGCGCCGTAAAATGCAGCATCTCGAGCGACGAGCTGTCCGCCCATTGAAGATTTTCGAGCACCAACAACAGCGGTCGTTTCGCCGCGAAGCGTGCGAGGAATTGCGTGAAATTCCACAGGAGGCGCGCGCGCAGCTCAGACGGGTCGCCGCGCACGGCGCTGCTACGGAGCGGCCGGTCCCCTGTCGCGAGGGCGGGGAAAAGTTGCACGAGCTCCGCGTTGCCGCCGCGCGTGAGGAGCGACAGCGTCGATGGATCGAGTGTCCGAAGCAGCGGCAGCAGCGCGTCGGAGAAAACCGCGTAAGGCACACCCGTCTCCACCGGATACGCCCGCCCAAGAGCCACCGAAAAGCCGCGCTTCGTCGCTTGCTCCGAGACCGCGATGGCAAGTCGCGTTTTGCCGATTCCGCTCTCGCCCGCGAGGATCACGGTCGCCCCATGGCCGCCGTCGGCGCTCTGCAACGCGGCGGACAGCGTAGCGAGCTCCGCACCCCGACCGGTGAGCGGAATGGCGGGGGGGCCCGATCGCACTCCGTGCGTCGACGCCGAGTGCGGGCTCGGGGAGAACGTGATTCGACTCATATGTTCGAATCTTCACTACGGCGCGCCTTGCTGCCAGGGCGGCGACCGCAGGCGCGAGCCATTCCCAACGCGCTGATGCGCGTCAGCTGGCTGCTTGCGTCGGGACTCCCCCGAATCGCCGCTCACGCGATTCGAATACGCGGAGTGCCGCACGCAACTCCTCTTCTCCGAACTGCGGCCACATGTCTTGTGTGAAGTACAGCTCCGCGTAGGCGCACTCCCACAGCATGAAATCGCTCAAACGCTGTTCGCCGCCCGTGCGAATGAGCAAATCGACATCGCGCACCGGCCGCGGATCGTGGTGCACCTCGGCGAGCAACTCCCCGAAGTGCTCTCTCGTGAACGACTCAGGCGCAACGCCTCGCTAGACCTGTTGCGCATACCGCTCCGCCGCGCGAAGAATGCCGTCTCGCGAGGAGTAATCGATCGCGACGCGCAGGTGCAGATTGCGACAGCGGGCGGTGAGTGCCTCGGCGTCAGCGATCGCGGCGCGCAGCGCCGCCGGAAGCCGATCGCGACGACCGACGATCGTGAGTCGCACACCGTTCTCCAGGCAGCGCTTCGACTCCGTATGCAGCGACCGACGCAGCAGTCGCATGAGCGCCGTGACTTCCGGCGTTGGCCGGCTCCAGTTGTCGGAGGAGAACGCGTAGAGAGTCAACGTGCCGATGCCGGCGCGTACCGCCGACTCGACGATAGCGCGCGCCGTTCGCACGCCAGCATGATGGCCGGCCGTGCGCGGCAAGCCGCGGGCGGCGGCCCAGCGGCCGTTGCCGTCCATGATGATGCCGACGTGAATGCCCGACGTGGCAGAAAGCGTCACCGCTGTGTTCCGCGACATGTTCGTATCGATAGTAGACGCTCAGCGCTCGCGCGCGGCACGAATGAGTGCTTCCATATGATCGAGATAGCGCTCGAACGCTCGACGTCCGGCGGCCGTGATTGAATACTCCGTTTTCGGCATCCGGTTCTCGAATGACTTGGTGCACGCGATGTAGTTGGCTTCCTCGAGCTTTCGCGCGTGCACACTGAGGTTGCCGTCGGTCGTCTCGAGCAGCTTCTTGAGATCGTTGAAGCTCACGGCGTCCGTTGCGGCCAACGCGCTGAGGATACCGAGTCGAATGCGCTCGTGGATCAGCCGATCGAGGGCCAGCGGACCCTCGACCTTGGCCTTCCCGCGCACAGTGCGCAGTGGCGCCGGCGCGCCGCGGGCTCGCGCCTCGCCGCGACGGTGATCGCTACCGCCTCCACCACCGGCCCCGCCCGCGGCGCCCTCGCCGCGCTCTTCAGGGACTGCGCTGTGCTTAGCCACCGTACCTCCGCGCGATCAGTGTTCCGAACACGATGTGCAGACCGCCAAAGCCGGCGATCAGGAGTGCGGTTGCCCATGCCGCTGGGGTAAAGAGCGTCAACCCCCCGAGAATCATGAAGGCCGATCCCATGACGGGAACGATGCGCACCGAGTACGTGCCCGCCGTAACGACGCCAGTGCCATACAGCAGCATCCAGCTACCGGGCAGGAACGACTCGAGTCCGCGTCCAACAAACAACGCCGTCAACAGCACGCCGACGAGCATCGGCGGCGAGAAGCTGAGTATGAGCTTGCGAACGGGTCCGGTGAGGAGGGGCATTCCGGCCGCGCGCGCCTTGATCGTCATGAAGAGGATTGCGACGCCCGCCGCGAGCGCCGCCTCGACCAACCATGCTGTCACCCACCCCACCAGCTGAAGACGAGAGGCGACGAGCGCGGTGACGATGGCCGTGCAGCCAATGACGACTTCACCCCAACCGGAGACCGCTGTAAAGGTCCCGGCGCGCTCCATCGTTTGACGGATGTAGCGCAGGTTGTCCATCGCGCGCTCTTGCATCTCCGGGGCAGGAGGGGTCGAGCGCGGTCGCAGGGGTATCACGGGCGGCATTGGCCTGAATGGTAGAGTGTGGATGTGGCGTAAGCAAGTACTTTGTAATGCAAAGTTCTGGCTCGCGCGAACCGCCGCTCCGGGAGGCCTCCGGGCTCAGCCCTCCTCGGTCGGCGGTTGGAGCTTCACGTGCTTCTTCTCGCGCAGCTCTCTCAGTGCCGGGTTGACGCCCGAGTTCGGAATCATCGGCTGATCATGCGGATTCGACTGCAGCTTTTCCTTCTGCTCTTCGAGGATGTGCTCGTCCTCGTGACCTTGACCCCACTTGTGATCGGTCGAGCCACTTTCGGCGGGGTCGATGCTGTGTTGATCGGGACGTTTGCCACCCATTGCTGCCTCGCTGCTCGGTTTCCTTTCCTTTCAGTCAGGAAGCATGCCTGGTCCCGTCAGCACGCTCAGCGATCCGACACATGGTACTTCGCGAGAACCTGGCGAACCTTGTCGAGCGGGATCGCCTCGATGGTGTGGCCATTACCGGTGACTGTGGTCGCCTCGAAGAGCGAGTTGTAGATCGCTTCCTCCGTCGCTTCCACCGCGCCTTCGAACAGACCGGACATCTCTTCGTTGGCCAGCTCGTCGGTCGTTAGGCGCTGCGCGTTGAACGGTCGACGCACGCGCGCGTTAGTCGAAAAGGCGATCACGTAGTCGCCAGACCCGTTCGCGGCAAATGAGCCGGTTCGACTCAGACCCATGATGGCGCGCGCCGCCAACCGGCGCAGGTTCCTATCCGAGATCGGTGCATCGGTCGCGACAACCATCACGATCGATCCGTCGCCTCGCTCTGCTGCCGTCTGCGTCTCGCGTTTGAACGCGTACTGCCCAAGCTCGCGGCCAACGGGAGCGCCGAGAACCTGCAGAATGCCGCCGAAGTTGCTCTGCACGAGAACGCCAACCGTCCAGCCCCCCAAAGAGGCAGGCAGCACGCGAGAGCTCGTGCCGATTCCACCCTTCCATCCAAACGCGATCGTGCCCGCGCCCGCACCGACGCTCCCCTCCGCCACCGGTCCGCTCGCCGCCGCGGCGAGCGCCGCACGCACTTCCTTCGGGCCGATCGGCCGCGATCGGATTGCGTTCAGCGTGCCGTCATTCGTCTCCGCCACGAATGGATTGATCGAGCGTACGTTTTCCATACCGGGCTGCTCGAGCATCCAACCGACGAGTGCATCGGCCGCGTTCCATACACAGAGCGTGCAGGTGAGCAGAATCGGTGACTCCAGCTCACCCAATTCGCTGAGCTGTGTTGCACCGAGCAGCTTACCGAATCCATTTCCAACGTGGAGCGCGGCCGGGACGCGCTCGAGAAACACATTGCCCTCGTGTGGCAGGATCGCCGTAACGCCGGTGCGGATCGAGTCACCCTGCACGAGTGTCGCATGGCCAACTCGTACGCCGGCGACATCGGTCAGCGCGTTGTAGCGGCCCGTGGGAAAGACGCCGGGCTTCACGCCGAGATCTCTCGCTCTTGCGCGCTGCGCGCGCGCCGTCGTCGCGAGCGCCGCGACGAGAAGAAGGCTCAAAGGCACGATGTGGCTCATGAGATCTCCAGTCACCGATGTCAGTTTGCGTTCTGCTGGTCGCCGTGCGCCCGCGCGTCTAATCTTCAGCTCGCACGTTGCCCCGATTTCAATCATGCCGCTCGTCGAACTGCACGGCCACGAACGACTGCGCGAACAGTTTAGCGCTGCATTGGCTCGCGGAGCGCTTCCCGCGAGCTTGCTGCTGCATGGCCCACGCGGTGTGGGCAAGCAGCGACTCGCCCTATGGCTCGCGCAGCTCCTGCTCTGCGCCGGCGCGAATCCGCGACCGTGCGAGAAGTGCTCGCAATGTCGCTTTACCTTCGCGCTAACGCACCCGGATCTGCACTGGGTTTTTCCGAGACCACGGCTGAAGAATAGCGATCCGTCGCTGGAGGACGTGAAAGAGGACTACGCGGAAGCAATCGCGGAGCGAATGGGCGCAAATGGCCTGTATGGTCCACCGTCCGGAAGCGACGGTATCTTCGTCGCGACTGTGCGCGCGATCGTGAGAGAGGCCGTCATCTCGCCGGCGCTTGCGACTCGCAAGGTCTTCGTGATTGGCGATGCCGAGCGCATGGTGTCGCAGGAAGGATCCGACCAGGCAGCGAACGCCTTTCTGAAGTTGCTCGAGGAGCCGCCGGCCGATGCCACGATCATTCTCACGTCCTCGGAGCCGGGCGCGCTCCTACCCACGATTCGATCGCGTGTCATCGCCGTCCGTGTGGCTCCCCTATCGGATCGTTCCGTTCGTGAGTTCATCTCGGATCCAGCAGTGGAATCCTCGCTGCGACGCGAGGATCCGCTATTGAACGTCGACGAATTGGTTCGCTCTGCTGCCGGTGCCCCTGGGCGAATTCTGGCGAGCGCTCTGCTGCGAGAAGCCACGTCGCAGGCTCAGCGTCTTCTCGACGCGGCGTCGTCGCCGGATCGCGCGGCCGAGTTTCGCGCCGCGCTCGCTCAGGGCTCGTCGCGCGCGCGTGGTACCTTCACGGATTCGCTGAACGCGCTCGAGGTCTTGCTGCACGACCGTGTGAGATCCGCGGCGAGCTCCGGGAACGAGTCGCTGGCGACCGGTGCCGCGAAGGCGCTCGAGCTCGTGGAGCGTACCAAGGAGTTGGCGACGAGCAACGTAAATCCGCAGCTCCTTACCGCGGGTCTACTTCGCGACATGGCGTCGCTCGTGAAATGAAAAAGGGCCGAGCGAAGGGTCCGACACTCTCGCACGTCGCGGCGTCAGGCAAGGCGAGAATGGTCGATGTGAGTCAAAAGGACCTGACCGCGCGCGTTGCTGTCGCTCGTGGCTCCATTCGTATGGAGCCTGCAACGCTGACGGCGATAGACGCCAATTCACTCGAGAAGGGAGACGTGCTTGCTGTTGCGCGTGTGGCCGGCATTCTCGCCGCGAAGCGCACGGCCGAGCTGATTCCGCTCTGTCACCCCATTCCGCTCACCGATCTACAGTTGGAATTGCGATCTGACACCACTCTCCCGGGCATTATCGCCGAGGCAACTGCGCGGGCAACTTGGAAAACAGGCGTGGAAATGGAGGCGCTGACGGCCGTAACTATCAGTCTTCTCACAGTCTACGACATGGCCAAGAGCGTCGACCGCGGAATGGTGCTTTCCGATATATCGCTGATACAAAAGTCAGGTGGTAAGCTCGGCGATTGGTCAAGGGGTTGATGGCATCGCTGTTGCCCCTTAACGTGGGTGCGTAGCGGGCAGTAGTGTTGTACTCAACCTGTTGCCAGTAGACAACTTATGCGCAATCTTCGTGGTACGTACGTGCACCGTGGCGACGCCGCCCGACGCCGTAGGCGCCTCAAGAAAATCGTATACGCGTCGGCTGCCGTAGCTGTGGTTGCCGTTGTCCTAGCCACCCGCCATCCGGGTACGGCTAACGCTGAAATCGCACATTCCTCGGCCTTCTCGTTGGGCATTGGGAATGGCTCGCGCGAGCTGCGCGAGGCGCTTGACTCCACGAAGGGGGAGATGGATCTCCTTCGGGCTCAGTACGAGCGCGCCGATCGAATCATTCATTACTCGAGCCGATTCGCGATTCCCGCGAACCTGGCCATGCATGTTCTCGACGAGTCGATGGCGGAGGGCATCGATCCAGAGTTGGCGTTCCGACTGGTAAAGCTCGAGAGCGACTTCAACCCGCGGGCGACGAGTCCGGTGGGTGCAGTCGGCCTCACTCAGATGATGCTCCCGACGGCGCGATACTACGATCACGCGATCACGAAGGAGAAGCTCTACGATCCGACCACGAACCTTCGGATTGGCTTCCGCTACCTCCGCGGGTTGATCGGTCAGTATCACGGCGACGCCAAGCTTGCTCTGCTCGTGTACAATCGCGGTGAGGTGGCCGTCAACAACGCGCTTCACGCGGGTCTGGATCCGTCGAACGGATACGACCGGATTCTGACGAAGGGCTACAAGGGAAAGGGCGTCGTTGAGTAGCAGCTAGCGAAGCCATGGTAGTTCGAATAAAAGAGGGCGAGGCCGCGAGGTCTCGCCCTCTTTCTTTTGCGTGCTTGCTACCGGTGGGGCGTTCCGGCTTGTGCTACCCCGCGCTTCGATGCATTCCCACTCGCCTTCGTGCTCTGATGCCCGGACGACGATCGTCGTCGCGCTCGGCCCGAGACGACGAGCGACTGGCCAGGAAATATGATAGAGCGCTTCATGCCGTTTAGCGCCATGATCGACTTGACCGTCGTGTGGTATCGCTTCGCGATAAGGCCGAGGCTTTCGCCGCGTTTAACGACGTGTGTGCGCGTGCCGCTCGAATAGCGCTCGATGGAAGGATCGGGTGCGTCAGTCGCGGCAGCCGCCACCGCTGCACTCGGAATGAGCAACACCTGCCCTACGGCAAGACGGCCAGTCTTTTTCGATCGCTCCGCTTTCGGGTTGAAGAGCAGCACACTCTTCGTTCGCACGTGATATCGCTCGGCGATCGTCTCTGGATAGTCGCCCTTCTTGGTCTCCACGCGACGCACGCCGACTCGCTCGTCTTGCGGCAGGGTATTGAAGACGCTGTCGAACGACGCCGCCCTGCCTTGCGGAATGCGGACGCGGAGCGAATCGCGCGGCGGCGTCATACCCCGCAATACCTGCGGATTCAGGTGCACGATCTCGTCGACCGTCGCTCCAGTCGCCTTCGCGATCGCAGCCAACGGCGTGGCCGGACCCACTCTGACCGAATCATACGCAAAGGGTGCGAGCTTCCGGATTTGCAGGCCATATCGCTGTGGCTCTTTCGCGATCAGCGCCGTGGCGATGAGTTGCGGCACGTACTCCCGCGTTTCGCGAGGCAGGTAGTCCTTGTCGGCGAGAGCGAAGAAGCGGTCGTCGCCCGTTGTGCCCTCGAGATCGTCCGCGTACCTCGTTAGGCCGCGGGCAATCCGTCCCGGACCACCATTGTACGCCGCGGCGGCGAGGTACAGGGATCCCAGTTGCTCCTTGAGCCCACGAATAAAGCCGACGGCGGCCGTCGTCGACTTGACGGGATCGCGGCGCTCATCGACCCACCAATCGACTCGAAGTCCCATGTCTCGCGCCGTCGACGACATGAACTGCCACATTCCCACCGCAGCCGCACGCGAATAAGCGTTCGGGTCGAAGCCGCTCTCGATCAGCGCGAGGTAGTACATGTCTTCGGGAAGGCCGCCGGCGCGCATCTTGGCACGAATCATCGGCTCGTAACGACTGCCCTCTTCCAACTGCGCGACGATGTGGTCACGTGCCGATCCGCTGAAGACGCGGACGTAGTGCTCGACGCGATCTCTCGTTTCGTACGAATGGACGTCGATGTCCCACGACGGAGCGTCGTGGCTCGCGGCCGAATCCGATATCGCAGTGCCCTTCCCTGTCTGGGCCTCGCCGCTGTCCCCAAACACCTCCGCGGCTCGCTTGCTCACTTCCGACGTGCTGACCTGCGCACTGTCGGCTATCGCGCTGGTCGCGGGAGCAGACACGGCGCCCCGTCGAGTCGCCGTATCACCCGTGGGAACAGTGGTGTTGGCGCCGGCGTTTCTCGGAGGCGAACTCGGTACCGGAGCGGGCGCGACCACCGGCGAAGGAGCGTGGGCGCAGGCAGCGAGCATCGCCGCGATCGACGTCGTCAGGACTCTTTTCACGAATCTCCTCCAATGCGACCGACGCGAGTCCACCGCATTGCTCGTGGAACAATGTGTCTTTGGGGCGGCCAGCTCACCGCGATGGTCAGACTGTACCACACGGGCTCGTTGCGGTCTACCCAAACGCCTTCGTCCGTCCAACGGGCTACTATCAGACACCGCGCGTGGGCAAAACGGCTTAGCGAGTCGCGAGGTAATTCCCTAACAAGCGATTCGTAGCGTTGAGGACGGCGAGCGCCGCGCCTCGCGGCATGTCCTCGTCGGCAAGATAGCAACCAACGAGACGCGTGCCGGCAGAATCGCGAACAGCGATCGAGACGATCACGAGATTGGAATCGAATGCGCGAATGTGCTTCACGCCAATTAGCTCGAACGAGAGCGATCCCTCGGCGAACTCCTCGAGAGCGCGCAGCGCCGCTTCAGCTGCCATGCGCAAATCGCCAAGGGGACTCGATTGTCCGGCCGAGCGCCCGAACCAGCGCTGACCATCGTACTCGAGCTCGACGTTGATCGAGACGTGTCCGGACGGCGAGCGAGTAAAGGAGAACTCGCTGAAGCGCAGTCGCTCCCGTCGTAGCGAGGCGTTTAGGCCTGGCTCGGGTAGGCCGCCCGGGTCGGTCCTTGGAAGCGACATGAATGCGCGAGGTGGAAGGCGAGTGGGAGTTGTTTTCTCTCCACGTAAGACACGAGCGACTATGCGTGTTGGCAACGACGATCTCTGCTTGTAACGACCGTCACGGACGACCTATTTTGAACGCATGCAATGCTTCGCGGTGATCGCTATCGCCGGCCAATTGTCGAGTGCGCTTTTCGGAGCGCGGGCCGTGCTGATGACAGACGACTCGCTGCGGACGCATATCGAAAGGCGCATCGCACAGGTTCCCGGCGCGACGGTCGGTGTTGCGTTCCACGACCTCGTACGCGGTGACACGATGTATCTCGGCGCCGACGAGCGATTCCACGCCGCGAGTACGATGAAAGTGCCCGTGATGATCGAGCTATTTCGCAAGGTCGATCGGCACCAACTCAGCCTCACCCAGCGGCTCGAGCTGAAGAATGAGTTCTCATCGATCGTCGACGGCTCGCCATACACGCTGAACGTCGCCGACGATTCCGACAGCCTCATTTACACCTGGGTCGGGTCTCAGGTGACCGTGCACGATCTCCTCGAGCACATGATCACACGGTCGAGCAACCTCGCCACAAACACGCTCATCGGTATCGTCGGCGCCGCCGACGCGAATGCCACGGCCCATGCGCTCGGGGCG
>DATEHJ010000181.1:0-2504 GCA_035279645.1 Gemmatimonadaceae bacterium | reverse complement strand
TGGTGCATCCAGGGAATCTGACGAGGCTGGACGCGGCGTTCTTCATGATGAACGGCATGTTGAGCATCACACTGCTCTTCTTCGTACTCGCCGAACGGATCCGACCGCTGCTCGTTCTCGGCTGGAGCCGATAGCGTGCCTGCCGAGCGCCCGATCGTTTTCGCGATCACCGGCGCGTCTGGAGCACCGTATGCGGTCCGGCTGCTCGAGCAACTCATCAGGGCGCGGCGACAGGTCCAGCTGGTGATCTCGACCCACGGTCTGCGACTGCTCGAGACCGAAACAGGAGTACGAACGGCGGCGGAGCTTCGAGAGCGAGTCGGCGCGGACGGGTGGGACGCATACGTCTCCGTGTTCGAGGATGCCGACCGCGGCGCCGCGCCGGCATCCGGGTCCGCGCTCAACGCGGGCATGGTGATCTGCCCCTGCTCGATGGGAACGCTTTCGGCGATCAGCGCCGGCGCATCGCGCTCGTTGGTGGAGCGCGCGGCGGACGTGGCGCTCAAGGAGCGACGCCCGCTGGTGCTGGTGCCGCGCGAGTCGCCGTTGAGCGCGATTCACCTCGAGAACATGCTGCGCGTGACACGTGCGGGCGCGATCGTACTGCCGGCGTCACCCGGCTTCTATCATCGTCCCGCGTCGATCGAGGATCTCGTCGACTTCGTGGTCGCGCGCGTACTCGATCACCTTGGCGTCGAGCACACACTCGCTGGCCGCTGGGGCGACGCGCCCCACCCCTCACGACGCACGTAATGGCCGAGCCGGGCCACGTCATCGGGCTCATCTCGGACACGCACGGCCTCGTTAGGCGCGAGGTCTTTCCGGCGTTCACGGGGGTCGAGCTGATCCTGCACGCCGGCGACGTCGGCGAGGATGTGCTCGAGGAGCTCTCGGCGATCGCGCCCGTGCTTGCGGTGTTCGGAAACACTGATCCGCGAGACGATCCGCGGCTCGCCGAGTCGATCGAGCGAACGATTGGCGGCACAAGAATCCACGTCAGCCACGGGCATGAGCTGGGCAGCCCGACCCCGGAGCGACTGCTCGCGAAGTATGACGCGGACGTGATCGTCTACGGGCACACGCACCAGCAAAAGGTGATCGAGGCAGGCGGCCGGCTGGTGGTCAACCCGGGAGCCGCCGGAGCGCGCCGGTTCAAGCTGCGACCGAGCGTCGGTCGCCTAACGATCTCCGGCGGTATCGCGCGAGTGGAGATCGTGGAACTGATGGAAGCGACGGCGTAATTGAAACGGCTGCGTCAACTGCCGTTACACGACTCTGAAATGCGACACCGGGTACAGGTAGTCTTCACCGGAGTCGTCGATGATGCGGTAGAACGCCCCATCCGCTTCGACGCCCATCATCTCGTAGATCTTGCCCAGCGTCAGATCATGACAACCGCCAGACTCGTCAGAGCCTGGGTACACCAGCCAGGGGCGAATGCTGATGCACTGCACGAGAGTGATCGGCTGCCACGTCGTTGCCATCGTCGCTCCGAGGGTCGCGGCCGCTACGCGCGGCGGTTCGTACGAGACGACGCAATGCAGAAGACAGGCCAGGGGACGGTGTACGCGTTCGCTTCAGTTCCGCTGGAAAGCGGCGAAACCAACTCGACAGCAACAACAACTCATCGATCTCGTGCGTCGGGATCTGCGACGTCTCGCGCTCAACGGGCGAATAAACCTGCTCGATGAGCGACGTCAATCGCGACTGATCGTCGACGGTGTGCGGCAGCTCCGTCTCTGCGCGCACGCGCCCGCGGCGAATCAAATACAGCCTGTCCGCACCTTCGTGTCCTGGTACAGGATAGACGAACGAGAGGGTCTCGACGGCAAATCTCAAACGCAAGAACTGCTCTTTCAGTGATTCGAGCCTCAACAGCTTGTCCCGAAGCGACGCCGCTCGCTCGAACTCCAAGCGTTCACTCGCGCTCTCCATGTCCGCCCGCAACGACTCGATCGGTCCGTCGTCAGCACCGTCCAAGAATGCCCGGGCAAGTTTGACCCTTTCCATGTACTGTCGCGCGCTGCAGCCACCGACGCAGGGACCAAGGCATTTCTTGACCTCGAAACGGATGCAGCCTGGGGTGCGCGGGAAGATGGTGAACAGCTCGGGCTGATCGGCGAAGTGCATGCCTTGATCGTTCGCGCAATCGCGCAAGCCGAGGGCATCATTCAACTCGTGCACTGCTTCCGACACGCGCTGGGCGCCCTGAAAAGGTCCGTAGTACACCGACGCGTCGTCGTGACTCGGCGCGCGCACGACGAGGAACTTCGGGGCCGCACCGCGCGTAAGTTTCAGAAAGCAGAAATTCCGACCGTCGCGCTTCAGCGCGACGTTGAGGCGTGGTCGCAGGCGCTTGATCAGTCGCAGTTCCTCGAGCAATGCCGCAAACTCGCTCGGCACGTAATCCCATTCGATGCGATCGGCTTCGCGAAGGATCCGTGCGCCCTTCTCCTCGGGGAAGGCGCACCGAAAGTAGCTGAGCAAGCGCGTGCGGAGCCGCT
>DATEHJ010000180.1:0-25733 GCA_035279645.1 Gemmatimonadaceae bacterium | reverse complement strand
GAAGTCGTCGACGAAGGGGTGACGCAAGTCCGCGCGATCTTCGACAGAAAGCAACGGAACCGGCTGAGAGAGGAGAAGCGTGCGAGAAAGCTCGCGCGCCGGACGGGGCGTGCATCGCTCGATCGGCCGCTCTCCGCCAGTTCCGCCACCGGCTCACGGCTCGGAGGGGGTATCGCGCACGGCAGCGGTCGCAACGCTGACCTGATCGGCCAAGCGGCGCGCGATCGTGATGAGATTTCACGCATACTCGAGACGCTGCCGCCCGCCGATCGCGGACGCTTGTCCGACGTCCTGCGCTCGTCGATGGCGTTGTACGAGAAGGTCGAGGCGCTCGCGCTCTCGCTGTCTTCGATCGAGCGCAACCTGGCCCCCGGCGCCAAGGAATCGGTCGAGGCCGAGATCGCGCGACTGGAGGGTGCCGCCAACCCACTCGAGGGCGCTGCGAGCGACGAACGCGTTAGGCGCCTCGCACAATTGCGGCGGCAGCGCCGCGCAATGGCTGATCTGGCCAAGCGGCGCGACGACGTGGCGGAAAAGCTGGAGACCTGCGCCCTGGCGCTGCAGAACATGCGCCTCGACATGGTTCGCTTGCGCGCCGGCGCACAGACGCACGAGAATGTCACGACGCTGGCGGTGAACGCCATGTCGCTTGCCGACAGCGTCGACAGTGCCCTCTACGTCGCCGACGAGATGGGAAGGATCGGGCGCCGCACCAGCGCGCGCTCGCCCGCTGGACCGTAGCGCGACCGCGCCTAACGGCCGGTTTCGGTATTCCGCATCGTGACTGATTATCTGCACGACCGCGTCGTCGCCGCGGTGGGCAACCAATATCTGATCGAAGGAGAGATCGGACGCGGCGGCATGGCCGCTGTATTTCGAGCGCTCGATTTACGACTGCATCGGCATGTCGCGATCAAGGCGCTCCCGCCGGAGCTCGCCTTCAATGGCGACGTCCGCACGCGGTTCCTTCGCGAGGCACAGACCGCGGCGCAGCTCAGCCATCCGAACATCGTACCGATCTACACCGTGGACGAGCGCGGCGGCGTCGTCTACTTCGTGATGGCCTTGGTCGAGGGAGAGAGTCTCGCCGCACGCCTTTCGCGGCAACCGCGACTCTCAGTGGAGGCCGTGCGCCGCATTCTCGCCGAGGTGGCGGACGCCCTCGACTACGCCCACGCCTGCAGCGTCGTCCATCGCGATATCAAGCCCGACAACATTCTCATCGATCGCACGACGGGTCGCGCTGTCGTCACCGACTTCGGCATCGCGCGAGCCGCCGTTGGCGACGCGCGCCTAACGTTGACGGGCGTCGCCGTCGGGACACCGGCGTACATGTCGCCCGAGCAAGCGATGGGTGAACGCGACGTCGACGGACGCAGCGATCAGTACTCGCTGGGCGTCGTCGGCTATCAGATGCTCGTTGGGCAGCCGCCGTTCAAGGCCGCGAACACGCCGGCAATGCTCATGAAGCATCTCTCGGAGATTCCCCGCCCTGTGTGCGAGAGCCGTCCTGACGTTCCCGAGTCGCTGGCCGTTACGATCGACCGGGCGTTGTCGAAGAAGCCCGAGGACCGATGGCCGAGCGCCGGTGCATTTCGGGACGCCTTGACGACCGCCGTAGCGAGCGTGCCGGCGCCGGTGGCGCCCGCGACACCTCCCGCGCCGAGCACGCCTAACGGCGCTGGTCGCCTGGACGCCCTGCGTCCGGGCGAGGCCCTCCGGCGCGCGATGAATCTCGGTGACGATGTGCTACCGTCCTTGCCGCAGCTGCCCGGCTCACCGCTCGGCATCGGCACCGGGATGACGCGCCGCGAATGGAAGGAGTGGGCGCGTCAGCAGCGACGACTGGCTCGCGACATGGCACGCGGCGCGATCATGTCGGCAGACGAGGGTCGTGACTTCACCGCGGCGCGGTGGTACGACATCGAGCGGCGCGTGCTGCGATTTCGACGACGGTTCGTGCAGACGGTCGTTCTGGTTCCCACACTCTTCATGATCAACGCCGCGATGCGCGGCGTTCCGTGGTTCGTCTTCCCGTCGGGCTTCCTGCTCCTCACGCTGTTGACGAGCGCCGGCAACCTGTGGGCGGATGGCATCAGCCCCGTGTCGGCGTTGCGCACACGATGGCGGCAGCGGATCCGCGACGCGCTGGGCCTGCCGGATGTGCCGGCGAGCCCTCCCGCTCCGGTATCGCCGATGCTTCCGCCGCCGGACGCGGCGGCGGCGCTCGTGCCGCCGGAAGTCCTCGGCGGTGCGCACGGAGGTGTGGTTCGCCGCGCCGTCGCCGACAGCGCGCAGATCCGCGATATCATTAGCAAGTTATCACAGGTCGAGCGCGAGATGCTGCCCGATGTTGCGCCCACCATCGACGGCCTCGTCGAACGTGTGGCCTCACTGGCAATCACGCTCCAGCGCCTCGACGCCGACGTCAGCGGGACGTCGCTCGGCGCGCTCGACGAGCGTATCGCGCTCGCCGAGCGCGACACACGCGACGCCGATAACGACCGGCGGCTTGCTTTGTTGCGCCGCCAGCGAACGACGCTCCACGATTTGCTCGAGCGGCGCCGCACCTTGCTCGATCAGATGGAGAGTGCCGGCCTCACATTGCAGAATCTCAAACTCGATCTTCTCAAGCTGCGGTCGGCGGGCGTTGGCTCGGCGATCGAGGACGTGACGAGCGCGACGCGCGAGGCGCGCGCTCTGTCGCGCGACATCGAGCACCTGCTCGATGCGGCGGACGACGTTCGCAAGCTGTGATCGGCCGCGCCACGCTCATCGGCGTCGCCGCGCTCCTCGTCGCGTGCACCGGCTCCGATCGCGCGCACCCTGATGGTGCGCCGACACCAGAAGGCACCGCGACACCGCGGCCGGACAGCGTCGTCAACCGGCCGGACACCGTCGTCGTGCCGGATTCGATTCGACGGCCCGCGACGCCGCTCGTCGCCACGCCGAATCCGGTGCGGGGTCTCTACGTCAATCGCTGGGCGGCAATCGGCGAGCGCATGTGGCAGCTCATCGATGTCGCCAAGCAAACCGAGGTCAATGCCCTCGTCATCGACGTTAAGGACGACCGCGGTTTCGTACTCTATCATTCGCAGGTTCCGCTTGCGAAGGAAATCGGCGCCGACACTACGCGGCCCATGTCGTGGCGTCGTCTGCGCGCGGTGCTCGATACCATGCGCGCCCACAACATCTACCCGATCGCGCGCATCGTCGTCGCGAAAGATCCGCTGCTCGCCGAAGCCAAACCGGAGTGGTCGATCAAGCGAAAGCGCGACAGTCTGCCCTGGCTCGACAAGAATCAGCGTCCGTGGCTCGATCCCACGCATCCCGAGGTATGGAAGTACGCCGGCGACCTCGCCGCCGAAGCGGTGGATCTCGGCTTCAGCGAGGTGCAGTTCGACTACGTGCGATTTCCCGACGAGGATCGCCTGATTCGCGAAGCCCTGTTCCCACTCATGAACGGCCGCGTGCGCGCACAGGTCATCCACGATCAACTCAGCTACCTCCGCAGCTTGATCAAACCACTTCGCGTACCGATGACCATCGACGTGTTTGGCTTGAGCGCGACGGACACCACCGACATGGGCATCGGCCAGAAGTGGGAGCTGTTCGTCGATCAGGTGGATGTCGTGCTACCGATGGACTACCCATCGCACTTCGCGCCGGGGACCTTTGGCCTCGGCAATCCCAACGCGCATCCGTACGCCACCCTCGATCACGCGCTGCGTGACGCCAAGCGTCGGAGCGCGAGCATCCCGAACGCCGCGCGCATCACTCCCTGGTATCAGGACTTCACGTTAGGCCCGCCGCGCTATGGCGCCACGCAGGTAAAAGCGCAGATGCGCGCCGGTCACGACAACGGCATCGACAGCTGGATGCTGTGGAATCCGGGAAGCAGGTATTCGATCGAGGCGTTAGGCGCGGAAGCGCCCGTGAACGACACAACAGCGCAATTGAAACGACCGCGCGACTGACGCGCCGTTACCGAGTCAGCAGTTCCCTGATCGCGTCGCCGACTCTTGCGGGCGCGCACTCTGGCAGGAAATGGCCGGCACTCGCCACCACCTCGAGCGTGGCTCGCGGAATCGCCGACTGAAGCCGCCGAGCGATCTCGGGGGGCAGAAAGGGGTCATGACGCCCCCAAACGATCGCGGTCGGCGCCACGATCTCCTTCAATCGCTCCCCGACGGCGATCGTCTCGGCGCTGTCGAGCGCAAGCAGATGCTCCATGAAGGCATCGCGGCCCTCGGCGCTCGCGAAAGGGCGCACGTACAACTCGATCGAGCGCAGGCCGCGGTCGTGGTCCAGATAGCCACGCTGCAAATCTCCGCGTAGCACAGAAAGAAGCAAAGTGGCTGGAAGATGTCTCGTGAGTGGCATCATGGCGCGCGCTATTCTCACATCTCGTCTTGGCCATTCGCCAAACGCCACGGAGTCTACCAAACAAAGACGCGAGACGCGATGCGGGTGCCGTACCGCCATCGATTGCGCAATGCCGCCGCCTACATCGTGCCCAACAACGCACGCGAAGTTGATCCCGAGCAGGTCGAATAGTTCGATGACGCGATCAGCGTGGGCCCGGATGCTAACGGGCCGGCCCAGTGGACGATCACTCCGTCCAAAACCGAGCAAGTCTACCACGAGGACGCGATGCCCCGCCGGAACGAGCGGTACCACGTCATTCCAGAGATGTCCCGACGTGGGAAACCCGTGAAGGAAGACCACGGGCTCGCCCGCGCCGCGCGTGCCCGCCGCGTAGTAGTACAACCGAACACCGTTCAGGTCGACGAACTCACCGCGCATTGCGGCCAATCTTACAACAAAAGAAGGCGGGCTGCCGATCTTGGCAGCCCGCCTTTCTTTTTGGGAGTCTCGAGTCGTCAGCCCTGCGGCCGGCGATTCCCCATTTGTGCGCGCATATCCTCGACGTTCTTGTCGAAGACCTTCTTCTGATCGTCGGTGAGGAGCGCCTTGAGCTCGTCGCGCTGCTTCTCCTGTAGTTCACGATTCTTCGAACGCATCTCCTGCTGATCGCCGCCCGCCGCGCGGAGGGCCTGCATCTGCTCACGATACTTGGCGGTGATCGAGTCGGCCTTCCCCTGCTGCGCAGGTGTCAAAGTGATGTCCTTGAACAGCATCGCCGACATGCTGGGGCGGTTGCCGCGACTCTGCTGCTGGGGATCCTGTGCATGCGCGACCGTCGTTGCGCCAAAGAACAGCGCTGCCGCCAACATCGCCAACCGGACTGTCTTCATTGGTTTCCTCGTGGGGAAAGGTGAATCACAACCGCGCGTTTGGCCGGCGATCGCCAGCCGTGGGGGGGTGCGCTGGACCCACGCGTCGGCAACAATCTGGGGCCGAGGGAACATGTGGCCCCTAGCGCATGGTTTGAAACCTGCTATGCTTACCCGCCCTCAGCAGGGCGGTTTCCTCGTTCTGCGACGCCGTGGTACCGGACACTCGAGCTTCTCGCGAGCGCCCCAGTGACTTTGCCGCCGCCGAGCAGTTTAGCCGCACCTCCGATGTTGCCCCTCTCGGCACCGGCCGTCCTCGCGCCGGTTCGTTTTCCGTTGAGCTGGCTTCTGGAGCACGCAGCGGCCCCGATTCGCTACCGGGCGATGACAGAGGTTGCGCGTCTGCCCTCTCCGTCGGCCGACCGGTTGTCGTTCCTTCCATTTACGCATCGACCGGCGCTGATGTTGGCCATGTTGCAGGCTTCGGACGGCACCTGGAGCCACAGCATGCTCAGCATTCCGTCGCTCCGCGCGGACCACTTCGAGGGTATCGGAACAATCAGCGCAGTGCGAAGACTGCTCGAGTACGGTTGGGATAAGGACACACCACCACTCTTGCTCGCCCGCCGCGTTCTGTTCCGATTGCTCGCCGAAGACGAAGACCCCGAGTGGCTATTCGAGCTCGGAGCGAAGGCACCAGTCGAAGAAGACGTCGCGAAACGCGGCCGAGGGATCCTGCGCGAAGCGGCCGCGGCGGCGCTCGCACAAGCCGGATACGAGGGCGATCCGCGCCTGCGGGGCGCCGCGAAGCGAATCATCGAGCGCTTCGCAGCGTACTTGCGGTCGCCGTTGGCGCAAAAGCCATTCGTGCGCGTCGGCAATCAACATGTGCTCGCGCCGGAAGCCACGCCGCCATCGATGTTCGCATTGCTGATGCTCGCGTACATGCCGCTGTTCCGCACCGAGCACCACGATGCGATGGATCGATTGTATCAGCATCTGTCGCAAGTGCTGCCGCGCCAGGAACCGGTCCAGCTCTACGGAAAGAAAGTCATCTCGCAGCCGCATCTGGTCCTTGGCGACTTGCTGCCGAATCGCAACGTGGCCGACGCGGACGTGCCATTTGCGATGATGTGGCTCGAGCTCGTTGCGCGCCTCGGTTTTTTGCGCCGCAACGAAAACTGGTCGAAGCTCTTCGATCGATTCCTCGACGATCGCGATCAGGATGGCGTGTGGCACCCGCACAAGGGAATGAGTGTCGCACGTTCGGCGAATCCGCTCGTGTGGCCGGTGTACCCACTCGAGGAGAGTCTGTCCGGCGACGAGCGGTGGACCGACGTCACCTTCCGTCTCGGTCTCATCGCGCGCGTAATCGGACGCACGATCGAGATCGCCTAACGACGAGCGAGCGGCGGTGCGGGTCCAGCTGGAGCCGGCGGCGATGTTTCCGGCCGCCGTCCGCGGAGTTCGCGCGACGATGGTAACCCTCGCCGGAGGCACGCGACTGCGAGTCGTCGAGAGTGGAGCGCCGGCTGGTGAGCCCGTGCTCCTGATCCACGGATGGGGAGCCTGCGTCTACACGTTTCGTTATGCGCTCGAGGCACTCGCGCACGCAGGGAGGCGCGCGCTGGCGTGCGATCTCCGCGGCCATGGTCTCTCGGACAAGCCCGTTGGCCGCGAAGCATATTCGACGTCGGCTCTGCTCGATGACGTGCGCGGCGTACTGGACGCCCTTGGCGTCGAGCGCGCCGATCTGGTCGGCCACTCGCTCGGCGGCGGCATCGCGTTGCGGTTCGCGGTCGCGCACCCCGAACGCGTTCGACAGCTCGTGCTCGCCGCGCCGGTCGGCCTGACGAAGGTGCGCTTTCAAGGAATTGCGCATCTTCTCACTCCTCGATTCACGAACCGATTCGCACGGCATCTGCCGCCGCGTTGGCTCACGGCGCTTCTCTTACGCGCCACGTACGCCGATCCACGGCGAGTATCGCAACGATCGATCGATGAGTACTGGGCGCCGTCACAGTTCCCTGAGTACTACATGGCAGTGCGCTCCCTCCTCGACAGGTTTACCTGGGAAGCGCTCAGCCCGAGCGATATCGCGCGGATCGAGGCGCGCACGCTCGTGATCCTCAGTAGCGCGGATCGTCTGATTCGTGGCGCGGAAGAGGGAGCGAGGCGGATTCCCAACGCCGCCACGGTGTCGCTGAGAGGCGCTGGACACCTCGGCATCGAGGAGTGCGCGAATGAATTCAACGATAGTCTCGTTCGCTTTCTGAGCGGCGAGAGATTTCCGTAGCGCCAAGTGCCGCAATGGGTTAGATTGACTGGTCGTCTTGTCGGGGCGTCGCTGCGCCCCGTCTGTGTTAGACGCGACGGTCCCAGAGGGGGGAGGGGAACAGCGTGCCCCCTGGGTGTGCGGCCCCGTCGCGCTGAGAGTTGGAGTCAATGGCAACAGCGATAGTCGAAGCAGAATCGATGGAGTCCGGCGCTGGGTTCGACGCGCTCGGACTCAGCGACGAAGTGCTCAGAGCGGTTCGCGACGCTGGCTATACTCAGCCGACGCCCATCCAGCAGCAAGCTATTCCGCTCATTCTCAGGGGTCGGGACGTGATGGGCCTTGCCCAGACCGGTACCGGCAAAACGGCGGCGTTCACACTGCCGATCATCGAGCGCCTCGCCGGCGGACCGCGGCGGACTCGCGTGCTCATCCTCACGCCGACGCGCGAGCTCTGCGTTCAGGTCGAGGGCAGCTTCAAGAAGTACGCTCGTTATGCACCGGTCGCGGTGGTGTCGGTATACGGCGGCGTGCCTCTCGAGCCGCAGGAGAAGCACCTTCGTGCCGGCGTCGATGTCGTCGTGGCAACGCCGGGCCGATTGATCGATCACCTCGAACGACAGAACGTGGTGTTCGATGATCTCGAGGTGCTGGTGCTCGACGAAGCGGATCGCATGCTCGACATGGGGTTCGCGCCGCAGATCAGCCGCGTCGTGAGCAACGTGCCGCCGTACCGGCAAACGCTGTTATTCAGCGCGACGATGCCGCCCGAGGTCGAGGCGCTCGCCCGCAAGTACCTGCGAAAGCCGGTCCTGGTGCAGGTCGGGCGCCGCTCGTCGGCCGCGAACACGGTGAAGCACTACGTCTATCCGGTGCCTCGCGATCGCAAGAGCGCGCTGCTCGCCGACTTGCTGAAGCGCGAGGGCATGGAGTCGGTGCTTGTCTTCACACGCACCAAGCACGGTGCCGATCGCGTCGTTAGGCATCTGGAGCACGACGGCATCCACGCCGCGGCGATGCACGCCGACAAGACGCAGCCGCAACGAACCCGCGCGCTCGAGGACTTCAAGACCGGACGCGTGCGCGTTCTCGTCGCGACCGACATCGCGCAACGTGGCCTCGATATCACCGGGATCACGCACGTCATCAACTACGACGTGCCTCAGCAGGCAGAGGACTACGTCCATCGCATCGGCCGCACCGGCCGCGCGGCGAGCGAAGGGGACGCGTTTACCTTCATGGCGCCGGACGAGATCGCGATGGTGCGCACGATCGAGCGCGTGATCGGCCAGGAGATTCCGCGTATCTCCGTACCGGGCTTCGATTTTGGAACGACCGCGGCTGACTAATCCTTAGTGTAGTCGAAGGCGCGAGTGGCTCGTCATCCGAGGAATGCTCGGACTCTCGCCCTGGATCTCACTCGCCGCCGTCCTCCTCGCCGCCCTGATCGCGCGGCTCTCCCCGCCGTTCGACTGGACCGTTGTTGAGCGAGCACTAAATGACCGGCGGACGCCGGCGATCATCGGCGTTCTCTCGGGACTGCTGTTGCTGTGGGTGTGGGGCTCACTCGCCCAGTCCCCCGTCATCCACGACGAGTCAGCGTACCTGCTTCAGGCGCAGCTCTTCGCTGCTCTGCATTGGACGGGCGGAGGCCGCCCGCTCCCGGCGTTCTTCGAGCAAGCGCACATCCTCATCGACGGAGTGCTCGCATCCAAATATCCGCCCGGCAATTCATTGCTCTTGACGTTCGGCGTGCTCTTGGGCCTTCCCGGGCTGCCGGTGATCGTCATGAACGCCGGCGCGAGCGCATTGATGTTTGCGCTGGCGCGGCGAGCCGCAGGGGGCGTCGTCGCACTCCTCACCTGGATCGTCTGGCAGTCGTCGTTCCCGATGGTGTACTACCGAGCGAGCTACATGTCGGAGAGCGCCTCGGCTCTCGCGTGGCTCCTCGCGTGGTGGGGCATCGCGCGGTGGCACGACGACACCGCAGCGACGCCTAAGACAGGACGCAAATGGCTCATCGTTGCCGCGGGCGCGGTCGCCTGGTGCGCGATCACACGTCCCCTCACCGGCGTCGCACTCGCACTCGTCGCCGGGTGCGTCGTGCTCCGCCAGTGCCAGAAGCGGCGCGTGTGGCGCGACCTCGTGCCGGCGGCATCCGTCGCCGCAGCCATTCTCGCCATCCTTCCGCTCTGGAGCTGGAGGACGACGGGGAACGCCTTCCTCACGCCGCTGACGTCGTACACGAAAACGTATTTGCCATTCGACAAGCCAGGCTTCGGTGCCGGCCCCGGGGACCTGCCGAGCAATCGCCTGCCTCTCGATCAGGCGCGCATCGAGGGTGTGTTCTATCGAATCCACGCCGAGCACACGGTGTCGGCCCTGCCGCGCATCGCCTGGCAACGCCTAACGATGATCGATCGCGACGAGTGGTACGAGTGGCGCGGCGGGTTGCGAGTGTTTGCCCTCGTTGGTCTGCTTGCCCTGAGTCTCGAGGGGTGGATCGGGCTCGCAGCGTTCGCCCTCCAGTTTCTCCTTTACCTCTCCTATGCCCATCCCGCGTTTTGGACTTTGTACTACGTCGAGTGCATGCCCATGCTCGCGTTCGTGACTGCGTTAGGCATCGCGCGCTGCTTCGCGCTGCTCGACAACCGTCGTCGCGTGAACGCCGCGGTTCTGGTCGCGACGGTGGGGATCGTCATTGCCGCCGTAATCGCGCGACAGGTGAAGTCGGCCGTTCGCGACGACCACGCGTTTTACGACGGCTTCGCGCAGCTCGTGAGGCAGATTCCAGACGCGCGCGCCATCGTCTTCGTGCGCTATGGCCCCAAGCATCTCGACGGCTTGAGTTATATCCGAAACGTTCCGGATCTCACACGTGCGCGCGTCTGGACGGTGTACGATCGCGGCGCGGAGAATGAGAAGCTGCTCGCGATCGCGCCGGAGCGCGCGGCGTATTTATTCGACGAACAGGGTTGGGAGTTACACCCGCTTCAGCGACACCCGTCGCCATCGATCGCGACGGTCGCTCGGGATTCCCTCAGGGCACCACCAGGAGCCCGACGTCTCCGTTGAAGCTGTCGCGACGCGTCGGCAGACCCGGCGGCGCGAGCCATGGTCCGCCGTCCAGTCGCAGATTGATCTCGTGAACACCGGCCGTGACAGGAAGTGTGATGTCCCACATGTCCCGTCCGCGGCGCATCAGCACGAGTGGAGTCCAGTCGCTGAAGTCGCCCATGACCTCGACCGTCTCGACGCCGCCGACGCGGACCGTGATTTTCTGCGTCCCCGTCGCAAGCGGCCGCACCTCGAAGTCCCGCACGGCGGCGAGTGTTCGGGGCGCCACCGGGACGGTCGTTCGGGGGATAGAGCTGGTCGACAACATCATGCCGAAGTTCGCGTAATTGCGAGCCGGCAAGCCGCGCGAAGGATTCGCGGGAACTCGACCACCGCCCATGACCGCGGCGACACGGTTGGTGATCCACAGGACAGCCGTCCCCGCTGCCCACCGACGTGAATCGGGCGTGACATCGTACGAGTCGCCGAAGCGATAGCCGGCCTGGCCGGTGAGCTCGAGGAACCCGTACGTCCAGTTCACCGAGCCTTCGACGTCGCTGAATCGCGACTGCCGCCGGCAGTCCGTTGCGGAGCTCGCGGTGGAGGAGCTGGAAAGCGAGGATCCGCCCGTGCTCGAGAGCGACAGCGGATCATTGTGCGTCCCGCACGTTTGGGTGGCGCCTGACGAGTCGCGCGTGGCCGCGACTTTCGTAAAGAAGAAACTCGTATAGGTGCCGCTGAGCATCGCGTCGCCCACGCGGGTCCAGGCGCCACCGCCGGTCACGTCGACGGCGGAGACGACGGCGATGCGCCACGGACGGGCCACACCACCACCAACCCAGATGCCACTGTTCTGCGACAACAGCATGTGCAGCCGCGCCTGCGCGTCGACCTGATCGTTCTCGAGTGACTGATCAAAGAACGCGCGGCTCGCGTTGCCAATCACCTCGGCGCGGAAGCGATTGAACACGGGCGAGAGCAAAGTGCCTGAAATCGTACCATCGGCAATTTGCCACTGCTGACCGGTGAGCCACGCCGAGCCCTTCGCCGCGAGCGCGAAGTACGGTAGATCGACGCGAATGCCGGGGGAAACGCTAAACGCACTGGCGGGCAGTTCGCCATCCTGCTGCGTCATCACCGAGCCGGCTTCTACCTTCGACGCAATCTGAGCCAGCGCTCCGTGCGGAGCGAGAAGCACGAACGTGAGCGCGACGATGGCGACCTTCGGCTCGATCATGAACCTACGAGCTCGGGTTATCCGGCTCCTGTGACGCTGGTAGCTTGGTTCCGGGCGCCACATGGACAGGAACTTCGCGCATGCGTTGCTGCAACGCGGTTCCGGGATTCTGCCCAGAAAGTATGTCTTGTTCGACGTTCTTCCACAACCCATAGAAGTCGCCATCGGCCGCGCCGCGTTGCCACAGCTGCATAATAGCCGAGGACGCCTCTTGGACAGGGACGCCGCGCTGAATGAGGTCGGTAAGTACGACCAGAGCGCGCGTGAACGGTTTGCCCGTGCGCTCGCCGCGGAACTTCGCGAGTGCCTCGAGTGGGACCCCAGCTTGCAGCGCCGACACAGCGGCATCCCATTCGGATTCGTTCAGCGTCGAGCCGAGCGCTACGCGCACGTCGAGCTCGGCCCGGAACTGCGAGCGGACGGCGGCGATGATCCGCTTGTTGTCGGCGTGCTTCGCCGAGCCCTCGAGGGCCTTGAGCAGCAGCGGTCGCGTCGGCACGCCGGCGACACGCGCCGAGTCGATGATGATCTCGACCGTGAAGCGCGTCTGTGAATCGAGACGCGAGAGCGGGTCGGGATCCTGTGCGAGGAGCGCAAGCGGATGCACTGCCCCCAGCAACATCGTTGCGGCGCACAAGACAACACGAGAGTATCGCGAGCTCACCAGCGTCACGACGCGGATCCTCCAACGAGGACAACCGAGTTTGGCGCACCGAGACCGTCCTCGGGAGCCAGTGGAGCCGTCGGATCGGCGACCCACTGGGTGGTGCCATTCGCGCCGCTTACCACAAAGGCATACACGTGCCGACCCGGCCGGAGCGGAATCGCAACGCTCCACGTTCCACCCGTCGGCGTGCGCGTCATCGGTGTCGCCCGTGCGTCCCAGTTGTTGAAGTCCCCGACGACAGCGACGGTGGACGCATGGGTCGCGACGAGAACGAACTTGATGACGGTGTCGTGAACAGAGGCGAGCGGGGGCCGTGGTACAGCAACGGTGTCAGACCGTCCGGTCGGTGTTTGACCGCCCCGATCGATAGCGAAATGACCAAAGAAAGCGCCGAGGCCGATGAGTCCCGCGGCGAGTGCGCCGCCAATGAGCGGCGACAGTGGCAACGCGCGTGGCTCGACGAACCAGCGCCAGCGCGCGGAACGAGCGGTCGGTCGGGCCTCGAGCCGAACACGCGCCATGACCCGCTCAACCGCCATCGGATCGATGGCGACTGGACGCTTTGCCTCGCGCGCTATCCACTCGACGTATGGATCCAGCTCTGGATCAGTCATCCCGAATTCGCTCCCACCGCTCGCGCAGCTTATCGCACGCGCGCTTGACCCGCATTTTGAGGGCGGAGACACCGGCACCGGTGAGCGCCGCCATCTCTTCGTAGCTCAACTCTTCGACGTACTTCAACAGAAAAGCTTCACGCAATAGCGGGTCCAACTCGTTTAGTACTCTCTGAACAAACTCCTCGTCTTCACCTGACCACGCCGGACGCTTGTCCGGCGCATTCAACAGCAGCGCTTCTTCACGCACGAACACGCGCTCACGGTGCGATCGGCGAGCAGCGAGACTCCGGCACTGATTGACGAGAATCCGATACAACCACGCACTGAACCGGTCTCGTTCCTGATACCGACCCAGCGCACGATATGCCCGAAGGAAGGTCGACTGTAAAGCATCCTCCGCGTCGTCGCGGTTGCCCAGCATGCGGATCGCAAAGCGCGCGCATCGATCATAGTACCGATCGACGAGCTTCGCGTATGCATCAACGTCGCCAGACAGCACGCGCTGCACGTCGGCGGCATCGTCGCTCATGTCCTTTGCTATAACCCACCCCCTCCGCGGGTAAGTCACATCACGCGTTTACTCTAGTGGACAAGTCTTCGATAGGAGCACACTCCGGGGTGACGGTGGTCACGCTCCTGACCTCGACTCACCGCAAATTGTGCGGCGTTCGCGTTTCGGGCCAGCGGCTTCCGCCGCCTCGCGTCGACTCAGTACCGGAGGCGACCAAGACGCGATACGAAGAGCGTCTCGGCGAAGCGGCCACGTCGCAGAATGAGGCTGAGGTTGGCCGCGCCAATGCCCAGTCCGCGCGCGTCGTAGGCCATGGAGTCGCGGGTGCTCGTAAGCCGGACGCCGTAAGCCTGCCGAAGATCGCGGCGCAGTAGAAGCTCGCTATCGACGCGGGCGGCAACCGTTGTCGCAGACGTATCGACGAAGACCGCGACGGATGCACGACGATAGATCGCCGCGCTTCGCGATGCCAGGAAAACAGAAGCTGCATCGGTGGCAGCGGCGCGCACCGCGGCGTGGTCGGCGGCGGCGCCAATGCGCGGAATGGCAAGCCCGAGCAAGATCCCCGTCAGGAAAAGGACGACAACCATTTCCGCCAGCGTGAACGCACTCAGGCGCGTAATAGGACGATGGTCAGCCGCGCCCGGTAGCTCAGGAGCGCTCCTCTCCGGACGTCGTGTGAACATGCTCCACGTTATGCGCTTCTCCGCGCTCGATGACATCCTCCCGACGCGACCAGAACCATTCCGGCGCGGCAAAACATATCGAAGACACCTACCATGCGACCGCTCTCCGTGCTGCTCGCGACGCTCCTTCTCTCATCGTGCCGCGACCCACGCGCCGAGGCAAACATCGCCGAGGCCATGATTCAAGTGGGGACGGAAATGAGCGCTCTTCGGCAGGACTATGCGGTATTGCAAAGTCAGGTCGATTCACTGCGAGGCGTTGTCGCTCGGCAGGATACTCTCCTGGCCCGCCTCGAGACTTTCGCCAACTCACCGCGGCCAACGCGATGAAGGTTGCTGCCCGCGCGCGCTTGCCACTGACGCCACGGGCCTCTAGTGTCGTCACCCTCACCTCCAATGGGAATTAGCATGGTCAATCTCCGGCGATGGCGCAGCCTCGTGCTCGTGGCGGGCGCCACGGCGGTCGCGCCACCCATCGCGGCGCTTTCCGCGCAACAGCCGAACGACGCCGAATACACGGCGAAAATACGCGAGCTCACACCGACGGATCCGAAGTGGAAATTCTCGACGGAGCTCGTCGACCATCTTCCGGCGTCGTCCAAGGTACCGACGCCGCTCAAGGTCCTCGGCTATGTGCCGGGAACGATCGGGCGGCTGTCGCGCACCGAGGATCTCAACAAATACTTCCGAGCCGTGGCCGCGGCGTCACCGCGCGTGAAAGTGTTCTCGCTTGGAATGAGCGAGGAAGGGCGCGAGATGATCATCGCCGCCGTCGCCGACGAGAATACCATCAAGCGCCTGGACGACTACCGCGCCATGGCGGCGCGCCTCGCGGATCCGCGTGGCGTCTCCGACGCGGAGCGAGCGCGCCTCCTCCACGACGCGAAGCCGCTGTACTGGCTGACGGGCACCATTCACGCACCGGAGACGGGCAGTCCGGAGATGCTAATGGAGCTGCTCTATCGCCTCGCCGTGGAGGAGACCCCATTCGTTCAGAAGATTCGAAATAATGTGATCACGCTGATCACGCCGGCCACGGAAGTCGACGGCCGCAATCGAATCGTCGACATCATCGACGAGGAGAAGCAGCTCAAGCTGGGCCGCGGCGGCATCCCGACCGTGTACTGGGGGAAGTACATCGCGCACGATAACAACCGCGACGGCTTGATGATGAGCATCAAGCTCACGCAGAACGTAAACGCGGGCTTCCTCTACTGGCGCCCGACGATCATGCACGATTTGCACGAGTCGGTGCCATTCCTCTACACGAGCACGGGAACGGGTCCTTACAACGATGAATTCGACCCGATCACCGTTGGCGAGTGGCACACCCTCGCCTACCAGGAGATCAACGAGCTGACGAAGCGCGGGCTTCCCGGCGTCTGGACGCACGGCTTCTACGACGGGTGGGCGCCTAACTACATGCTCGGCATCGCTCAGTTCCGCAACTCGATGGGCAAGTTCTACGAGACGTACACGTCGGGCGGCGCGGACTGCCAGATCGTCAGCCTCCCCGGTTCGGCGACATCGAAGGAATGGTTCCGCCCGAATCCGCCGGTCAACAACATCAAGTGGTGCATTCGCAGCAACATCAACTACCAGCAGTCCGGAGTTCTGGTCGCGCTCAAGTTCGTCGCCGACAACCGCGAGACGTTCGTCGAGAACTTCGCGCTGAAAGCGACGCGGATGGTGGAGCGCGGGAAGACATCGGCGCCATACGCGTTCGTGATTCCTCACGATCAGCGTCACGCCGCGGAGGCGGCCGATCTGGTCGACTACTTCCGCAAGGTCGGGAGCGAAGTGCACGTCGCGACAGCGGCGTTCACCGCGCGTGGCATGCCCGCCGTGATCGAGCGCGGCCTCGTTGCCGGCGGCGCTGGACCGGCGGCGGCGGCCGGCGGGCGCGGAGGACGCGGCGGCCGAGGGAACGACTCGAGCGCGGCGCGAACGGACAGCACCAATACGGGCCGCAGCGTGAACGTCGCCGCGGGCGACTGGATCGTGCGCATGGATCAGCCGTACACCGCGCTCATTCGCACGGTACTCGCGGTCCAGAAGTTCCGCCCCGATGACCCGTCGCCTTACGACGATACGGGTTGGTCGCTCGATCAGCTGCGTCACGTCACGGTGTACACGATCGCCGATTCAAGCGTGCTCACCAAGCCGATGACGCTTCTCAAGGAAGACGCGCGCGTGAATGGCGTTGTCGCCGGCAATGGCGGAACCCTCATCGTACAGCATTCGGGCGACTGGCGATCGGCCGTGCTGCCATGGAAGGTGGGAAGCACCAAGCTCACCATCGCCGACAGCGCCTTCGCGGTGTCGGGGACGAGCTATCCGGCGGGCACGTACATCGTCGACAATGGCGCGTCGGTTCGTGACGCGCTGACGCAGCTCGGAATGAAAGCAACCGCGGTGAGCGCGGCGCCGACCGTGCGGTCTCACGTCGTGCAACTGCCCCGCGTCGCGTTCATCCACACATGGATCGAGACGCAGAACGAGGGCTGGGTGCGCCATGCACTGGAAGAGATGGGAGTACCGTTCACGTACATGTCGACGCAACGTCTGAAAGAGCCAGGGTTGCTCGATCGCTTCGACGTCGTGCTCTTCCCACACGTGAGCGGTCCGACAACCGCGATGGTGAATGGCAAGCCGATGGTCGGACCCGCGGTACCGTGGAAGGCGAGCGCGTTGACTCCGAGCCTCGGCAAGATCGATTCGACGGACGACATTCGCCCTGAGCTCGGCCTCGACGGACTGTCGGCGCTGCGGCGCTTCGTCGAGCGCGGCGGTCTGCTGCTCGTCGAAGGGAATACGAGCCGCTTGCCGATCGACTTCGGATTCACACCCAGCGTGAGCGTCGCCGCGACGCCGAGGTTGCTCGCCCGTGGTGCGATTTTCCGCGCGGAAGCAGTGACGCGCTCCAGTCCGATTCTCTATGGATACGAGCGTGGCGCGATTCCTGTGTACTTCAACACCGCGCCGCTTTTCACGGTGGCATCGGGTCGTGGAGATGGCGAAGGCGGAGCGGGTGGCACATCGGCAGCGGACGAGGAGCGGTCGATGTCTGTTGCGCTGAACCGTCCCGATCGGTCGATCGCAAAGCAGACAGCGGCGATGCGGCCGCGGGTGATTCTGCGGTTCGATCAGAACGTCGATTCACTGCTCGTTTCGGGGTTGCTCGACAACGGCAGCGAAATGACCGGTAAGGCCGCGGTGATCGACGCGCCGCTTGGACAAGGGCACGTGATATTGTTCGGCATCCGGCCGATGTGGCGCTACGAGACGCAGGGCAGCTACGCGATGGTGCTCAACGCGCTCGCCAACTGGAATGCACTCGACGTGAACGAGCGAACGCAGCGCGTGGCAACGGATGGTGGGGACGCGCAGAACCACCATTGAGAGATCCGCGATTTGTACGCGAGCCGGGGACGATGATTACGATCGAATACTGCACCGTTTGAAACTACGAGCCCCGCGCCGCCAGTTTGGCGGCGGAGATTCGTCAGGCATTTCCGCGCGAGGAGGTGAAGATGATCCCCTCGCGCGGCGGGAGATTCGAAGTACTTCGCGAAGGCGTGCCGGTCTTCGAGAAGTCGAAGCTCGGTCGGCATGCGAAGCCAGGTGAAGTGATGGCTCTTTTGAAGGCTGGGTGAACGGCGTAGCGGAGACGAGGTCGCTTCAGTTGCGGGGTTCGTCAGTTACGCTTACATCAGTTGCGCCGTGTTCAGCTGCGCAGCTGTGTGTCTACGGTGACAGAGTTTTCCAGCGCTACGGACAGGTTGAACGAAACACGGGAACCTGGAAAGAAGACAAGTGTAGTATTTGCAAGCTGTTACGGGTCGGATTGCCGAGCGCTCCGCTGGCATTGGCCCTGCTCGACTGACGGTGGGCGCCGATGTCCGGCGCCGATCGGAGGAGTGATGAAGCAACTCACGATGACTTTGGCTTTCTTCTGCGCAGCAGCGCTCGCTCCGCTTCACGGCGCGCGCGCGCAAGGGCGTGGCGAGAAGAAGCCTCCAACTATACCGGCAGAGAGTCGGCCGCCGGCCGGCATGTGCCGTATCTGGCTCGACGATGTTCCAGCCGGACAGCAGCCAGCGCCCACGGATTGCGCGACAGCGGTGAAGAACAAGCCGCAGAACGGTCGTGTCATCTTTGGCGACGACTACGTGAAGAAGGACGACAAGGGCGACAAGAAGAAGGGTCTACCACCGTTCGTGAAGAGCTTCACGCAACCGCCGCCTCCGCCGCCGGCGCGTCGACCTTGAGTTACACGGCGTGCATTACGACGAAGCCCGCTCGACGCGAGTCGAGCGGGCTTCTCATTTGGGCGCCTTCCTTGCACCTTCCGCGACCGTGACGCGCTCGATCCAGGATCGCTACGGGCTTCCGCCCAGTCATGAAGCCTTTGTGCAGTCTGAGCCGGCGTCCGGTCGCGTTATCGTCATCGCGCCCACGCGCGCGGCCTGTGAGACGATCGAGCTCGCGTTAGGCCTTCACATCGAGACGTTTCTCGAGCGGCACCACGGCGCGCGCGTGCGCGAGCTGGCGCGCGGCGGCAAAGGGTTCGGCATCATCGCGGGAACGGGCACGGGGAAGACGCTCGCCATTCGGCCAATCGCCGAGGAGATCCTTCGCACAACCGAGCTGCGGGTCGGCGTCGTGAATCGGGAGCGCGAAGCAACGCCCGAGACGCCGACGTGGAACGTCATCATCGTGACCACGGGCATCGCGCGGCGCTGGTTCGAGGATGGGGACATCCTCGCGACCGACACACTCGTCGTCGACGAGATTCACCAGACGTCCGCCGAGCTGGAGCTGTGCCTCGCGCTGGGCAAACGCGTCGGCTGTCGTTTCGTGTGGCTCTCCGCGACCGTCGACCCCACATTTTATCGCGAGTATCTGAGCTCGGCGGATGTGCTCGAGGTCGTGGATTTCGACGAACGGAGAGCCGCCGAGGTACGCGTGCTCAACAAGGAGCCGCTGGAGTTCCTCGACGATCGTTTTCTGCAGCAGATCGTTAGGCAGCAGCGCGGTGTGGCGATGTTCGTGCCGACACGCCGCGGCGTCGAGGCGGCCGCGGAGCACGTCGAGATGAACGCGCCGCGTGTGCATACTGCGTATTACCACGGCGGCGAGCCGATCCGCATTATCCGACCCTTTCTCGAGGGTGGGGAGAAGAAGCCGTACTTCCTCGCCATGACGGCGGCCGGCCAGAGTGCGCTCAACGTGCGCGGCCTCGACACCGTCGTGATCGACGACGTGCGATTCTTCAACGAGGTGAATCGCGGGCGGAACGTGCTCACGCAGGAGCACCTCGGCGCGAACGAGATCTTGCAGATGGCGGGTCGGGTGCATGGACGCGTCGAAGGCGGACGCGTGTTCATCCTCTCCGATCGCGACATCCAATTCAATCAACTCCGTCCGACGGCGCCCGAGTTTCAGTTGGGCGGCGACTCCGAACGAGTCGCCATCACCTGTGCCGCGTTAGGCGTTCGCGCCGACGAGCTCGAGCTGCCCGTGCCGCTGGACAAGATCGCCTATCGCAAAGCACTCGCGCTGCTCGAGCGACGCGGCATCGTCGAGCGTGGTCGGCTCACCGCGTACGGTCGCAACGTGGAAGCGATGCCGGTCGAGCGGCCATGGGCCGAGCTGCTGGTTCTCGCGAGCGATACGCTGCTGCCCTTCCTGGCGGTGATGAGTGCCGTCGAGTCGCTGCATCGCATGACGCGAGAGGAGAGAGACCTCAGCGGCGTTGTTGTCCCCGGGAGCGATCATATCACGGTGTACAATCTCTACGCGGAGGCATTCGAGAGCGCGGGATATCTCGGCGAAGTGTACGGTCTCCCGCGTCACCTCTTCGATGAGCACGAGATCGATGAGTGGGCGACGCGTCGCGGCGTATTGGTGAAGGCGATCGAGGATGCGGCGCTCGGAATGGCGAGCGTGTATCGCGCCGTGGGTTTGCCGCTTCCCTCAGCGCTGAAGCGCGCGGGCGACGCCGAGCTCCGGCAGTTTCAGGAGCTGCTCGCGCAGTACATGCCCTTCGATCTCGTGATCGACGAAGAGACGTCGAGCGGTGACGAAGCGCGCGTCTCGAAGACGAGCGTCTGCGGGAGTTGGGGCGCGATCGGCGGGGACATTCGCTACTTCGCCGACAAGCTTGGTATTCCTCGCGCGTCGATCGAGGGTACGCAGGTCCCTATGGATCTGGTGCGTCGTTACGCGCGCGCCGGCGAGCCGGAACTGGTGTTCGAAGCGGAGCGCAAGCGCTCACCGTTGTCGCTGCGACGACGCGTGGAGTATTTCGGCTTCAACCTCGGCCGTGACCTCGAGCCAATCGACGAATTCCCGGCCGACCTGCGCGAGAAATCGCGCCGATTGCTTGCGGACGCGATGGCGCGGGGCGACGCGCGTCACTCGGCGGTCAAGCGCAATCAGCCGCTGATCGACGCGGTTCGCGAAACGTGGCGCCGCTCCGGCGGCAAGACGGCGAAGCTCGGCCAGGCAGAGCTGGCGGCGCTCTATGAGGCACGACTCGGCGATGTCAGCTCGATCTCCGACTTCAGACACACGGATCTCGATCTGACGACGCAACTCGAGGCACTCGTACCGGCCAACGTTCGCGATACGTACGCGCGACTTCCGGATCACGTGCACGTGCGCGATCGCGAGGTCGACATTCAGTATGACGTCGAGGAAGGCGCCGGCGGTGCGAGCGGCGAGAATCTAGCGGTCGCGAGACTGCGTTTGCCGGAGAAGCTCGCTCGCACGTTGACGGAATCGGAGCTCCCCGAGTTGGATAGGCCGCTGCGATTCCTCGTGACGCGTGGTGCACGTGGCGCGGCGCGCGCCGCGACGCTCGAGGCACTGCAAGAGGAGCTCGAGCGTCCGTTCACGGAGGAAGAGCTCGAGACGATGAACCGAGCGTGGGAGACCCGACGCGAGGAGCGGCGCGAGCGAAAGCGTCACGCGCGTCAAGCGCGCGGGGGCGCCGGCGGTGGTGCGGGAGACGATCGCGCGCACGGCGGTGGCCGCAAACGGCGACACCGACCAGGGCGACGCGAGCGCGAGTCGCAACGTCGCGAGGAGGGAGAGGGACCGCGAAGAGGGAGAGGAAAGCGACGCGGTCCGCGTTGGCGTTAGGCGCTCGTGCCCGGCGCCTCGACGTTCGCCTCGTAGCGTTCGGTGTGGTAATCGCGGAAGCCGCGTGCCCGATAGTTCGGGAGCGCGTGCGGCGAATCGAGCGTACAGGTGTGCAGCCACACCCGTTGCGCCCCGAAGCGCCATGCCTCCTCCACCGCTCGCGTGAGCAGCGCGCCGCCGAGGCCGCGGCCGATGAAGGAAGAGACGAGACCGAAGTATGCGATCTCCACGTTCTCGTCGTCGGTACGCCGCAGCTCGAAGTAGCCGGCGCTCTCGTCGCCAACGAGCAACTCCCAGATGGCGATCTCGGGTGACTCGAGGTACGCGCGGAGCGTGTCGTCGTCCCACGCGAGCCGGTCGCGCCAGTGCCACGGCCCGCCCACCGCCCGATATAGCCGGCGGTAATCGGCAATCGAACACGGATCGTGGTGCACGACGCGCGCGCCGGATGGCAGCGGCGCCGTGCGTCGAAATTGTTCCCGTGTCTCGAGCTCCAGATATGTGCGAACGACTTCCATCGGCTTCGACTCGTTATGCGTCGATGGGCGTCACGTCGAGACGGTAATGATATCCGAGCCGCTTGGTGTTTGCCGACGGTCCCGATGGTGGATCGCCGCGTCGACGAGCGCGCGAACGAGCGGGGCCGGTGCGCTCGGCCCCGATTCCAACTGCGGCTGAAAGAGCGTCGCGATGAAAAAAGGATGTCCGGCCAGCTCGACGACCCGAGCGTCGCCCTGATCGTTCTCACCGACGACGTGCAACCCGGCGCGCTCGATCGCATCTCGGTACGCGGGATTGAGCCCGTAGTTGCAGTGATAGCGCTCGACGACACGCCAGCGGCCGTAGATCGATGCCGTACGACAGGTGGGGTCGAGGAAGACAGGCGCTGATTTGCCGACGAGCGAACAGGCCAATGCCGCGATCACCGGTGTCGATGCGTCCGGGTTCGATTCCGCGTGGTCGGCGTCGGGAAGACCCGCCACGTTCCGCGCATATTCGAGGACGGCGTGCTGGAATCCGCCACAGACCCCAAGGAACGGAAGCCCGTTTTCGCGAGCAAAGCGGACGGCGGCCAGTGCGCCGTCGAGGCTCGCGTACGGACTCCCCGGCGCGAGCCAAATCGCGTCGAGCATCGCCAACTGCGCGTTCGCATTCTTGGTGAGCGAAGTCGTCGCAACCCAACTCCACTCCAGAGCGTGCTCGCGCAACTCGCGAACGTGACGGAGCGACTCGTCGATCGCGAGATGGGTGTACATCGTCGGGTCGTAGTCTCCGACAATGGCGAGACGTGCGGGCATCGGCATGTGGTGCTCCGGCCACCTGGATCGAGAGACCGTCGGCGCCGACGATCGTTAGCGGGTGGCCTTTGGCTTCAATCTAAAGACGCTAACTAGGGAACGGCGCAACGGAAGCGATCGAGTCTCAGTCTACGATCTCACGAAGCTTCTGGCGGTGGCGCGCGGCTTTGGCACGGTTGCCGCACGTCGCCATGTCACACCAGCGGCGCCGTCCGTTTTTCGTGCCGTCGTAAAAGACTCGGACGCAGCGGGAGTCGGCACAGCGGCGCACACGGGACAATTCGCCGAGTATCAGCGCGTCGGCCGCGGATTCGACAATTGGAATCATCAATCCCGCGAACGCGTCGCCGACGGGAACGAATGTTCGCGCGTACGCGCCGTCGGCGCGGCGCTCGACGCGGCGCGTTCCGGCACTGCGACCGAGCACGCGATTGATCTCGGCGAGGGCTTCGGAGCGAACTTGCTCCGCGACGGTCGCGCCGCTGCCTGACCCACGCTCGGCCAGCGACCGCAACGCACCGCGCACGCGACGCGCGTCGACGAGCGCGGCCGCCGCACCGGATGGTTGCTCGCGCGCGCGACGCCGCATGCCCTGCCCGCGCTCACCGTCCACCAGTGACGCCGCTTCGAGCCATGACATCAACGTGTCGAAGTCTCGTAAGGCATCGATGGCGCGCACCGCGTCACTATTGACGAAGTCGAGCCAGAGGCGCTCACCGACGAACATGAACACTCGCTCGTGAGCGAGTAACGGCGAGAACGCGATAGGCGAATCGAGAAGTGCGGTGGTAGCGGTCATCGGCCGGGAAAGCATATCCCCGCGTACAGGCGGTAGCAAGAAGCGCGAGGTGGTCGCGAGGAACGTCGGAGCGCAAGTAAATTCGCGTTCTCATTTTTCTGGAGTCGCTCTCATGACTCACGTCGACGCGGCCGCGCTCGGCACGCTACGTCTCGTAGGCGTCGGATCGAAAAACCCGGTGAAGCTCTCCGCGGCTCGAGCAGTGATCGCCCGCGTGAACTCTTCGGCGCATGTCGAGGCGGTGAGCGTTCCGTCGACGGTGCGCGATCAACCGTTCGGCGATGACGAAACGATTCGCGGTGCCGTGGCGCGGGCGCGCGCCGCTCGTGAGGCAGTGGGCAGCGAATTGGGGATCGGTATCGAGGGTGGCATTGTCGAGGCGGATGGAACGATGCGCACGTGCGCGTGGGCCGCGGTGGTCGACGCGTCCGGCCGCACGGGCGTCGGCGGATCGCTCGCGATGCCGCTTCCTGATTCCGTCGCGCAGCTCGTGCGCACTGGGCTCGAGCTCGGCGACGCGATGGATCGACTGACGGGCGAGCACGATACCAAGCGTCGGCAAGGCGCGGTTGGCGTGCTCACCGCGGGATTAGTGGACCGTCAGGCGGCGTATGAGGTGATTCTCACTTACGCACTCGCACGCTTTCTCACGCCCGAGTTCTGGTAGCTACGCCGCCGACGACGACGCTGCCGGCTCGGCGGCGCCCGGCACGGCGAGCGCGTCTTCGCGATACACGATCCAGCCCGTGGATTCCTCAACGACGAGCTCGACCTCGGTACCGAGTGGAATCGTTAGGTTCGGCACCTCGTGGCCGGCGGGAAAATCCATCAGCACGGGCACGTCGAGGTCCGAGACGAGGTCGAGAACGAAATCCTCGAACTCGTCCTCTTCCGAACGATCCAGGGAGAGTTGTCCGAAGACGATACCGCGTACCTGAGAGAGCAGGCCAGCGGCGCGGAGATGAACCAGGCGCTCGTCGACCACCGACATCGGATCGCGCGTCTCCTCGAGAAAGAGAATCGCGTCGCGCACGTCGATCTCGTACGGAGTCCCGATGGACTGCTGCACGAGTGAGAGATTGCCGCCGACGAGTCGACCGGTGGCGCGGCCCGTCTTCGCCGAGCGCGCCATGTCACGGCCGATGCGCGTCGCCGGTCGAGGGGCGGTGAGCGCGGCGAGGAGAGACGTCATCGTCGGGTCGCGTACACTCGGAATCAGGTCGTCGACAGTCGGCCCGTGAAACACGCGCAGCCTCGCGCAGCGCATGAGCCAAAGATGCAACGCCGTAATGTCGGAGTAGCCGACGAACGCTTTGGGATTCTGCTCGAAGACTTGCGGCTCGAGAAACGGAATCATCCGAACCGCGCCGTACCCGCCGGTGCCACCGATGACGGCTTTGACCCGCGCATCGAGCCACATGCCCATGAAGTTCTCCGCGCGTCGTTCGTCTTCGGCGCGCGTGAAGCGCCGCAGCGTCGTGATCTCCGGATCGAGGAGAACCGAGTAGCCGGCGCGCTCGAGTGCCTTGACGCCGCGTGTGAGCCAACCGAGTCGCGGGGAGTATGAAGGCGCAACGACTCCGATCGTGTCGCCCTTGGTGATCGGCGCTGGACGAAGAAGCGCAGATGGCGTTGACGCGGGACCCACGAAAGCCGCCGGCGGCACCGTGGTTGGCGCTTCGTTCACGATCTGCGGATCTGTCGCGTCGGAGGTCATTTCACAGCCAAGATAACGGTCGAGAGTCCAGGGCGGCGAGCACGCTGGCGAGGTGGCTAAATTGACAGGATGCCGCCATCACCTCTGCCTCCGGACTCTTCCACGTACTTCCGAAAGGGATTCGGCCTCAAGGCCGAGGTTCAGGAAGACCTTGCCGCGTACGAGGGTGCGCTCGTAGATCGTATGAAGGCAAGCGATTACACCCTCACGGCGGGCGAAGTTACGATCCGGCTGGCACGAGAGTTCGGGTTCTGCTACGGCGTTGAGCGGGCGGTGGAGTACGCCTATCAAACGAGGCGCAAGTTCCCCGATCGACGGATCGTGCTTGTTGGCGAGATCATCCACAATCCTTACGTGAACGCGCGGCTCCGGGACATGGGGATCGAGATCCTCGAAAGAGTGGGTGACGGGGGAGGGGGAGGGGGGGCCTCAAAAACCTTCGATTTAACTTCGATTCGCCCGGCGGACGTGGTGATTCTTCCG
>DATEHJ010000179.1:0-3521 GCA_035279645.1 Gemmatimonadaceae bacterium | reverse complement strand
GCTGTCGGAAGCGAGATGCTCGCGCACGAGCCCCCGAAGCTCGTCGTCGTTCAAGTCATCGAGGTCGTTAACGTCTTCGAAGTCGCGGGCCATGGCTCGTCCTCATCGAGAGAACAGATACGAGATGCCGATCGTGAGCGCCGGATTGTTTCGCCACACCGATTGATCCTTCCCCGTGAGAATCGGCGTGATGGCGGTGTTCGCCGGACGAAAGTACAAGTCGGGATACCTGATGGATGACAATCGATTCGAGAAGTCGGCGCGAATTTGATATCTGCTGCCCGGCGGCACGTATCGAAGCGCTGCGCCCCAAGTGAGTGCAAAGCGGGTGCCGTACTTGAAGTCCCCGACGTCCGCGGATTTGAAATCGGATATGAAGCCAACGCCCGCGTTCACCATCGGTACGAAGTTGTGCCAACTTCGCGCGCCGGTGAGGCTCATGCCGAGTCCGACGTCCGCACTCCACAGTGGCCAATTCTGCTCGCCGAGGTTGCGCGTGGCCTCCGGCTTCGACGGGTCGAGAACCGTGCGACTCGAAGAGATGTGCACCAACTCGCCGGTGAGGTGGGCGGGGCCGCCGGCGCGCCACTCGTAATGCAGTCCGACAAGCGCGCCATTCCCTGGAGCCACACCGGCGGGGTCGATGCGTCCCCAGTAATACCCGAAGATCGGTGTGATCGCTTGCGAATACTCCAGATCGAGGTATGGGCTGCGTTCAGGTGTGTGGCCGACCAGTTGGGCCCGCGCCGTGGGCGCGACAATCAGCAGCGCGATCAGCGCTGAATAACGAACACTCACGTACGAGCTCCTTGCAGTCTCAGGTCTGTTCCAGTCATCTCCGGCGGCTGCTCGAGTCCGAGCATGCGCAAGACCGTCGGTCCAACGTCGCACAGTGCACCACCCGAGCGAAGGGGCTGATCGCTGTCCGGATCGATCACCACGAGTGGAACTGGACTCGTCGTGTGCGCGGTGTGCGGGCCTCCGGTTTCCGGGTCGATCATCATTTCGCAGTTGCCATGGTCAGCCGTCACCAACAACCGCGCGCCGGCCGCCTGTGCGGACTTCACCACTCGCGCCAGGCAACGATCGACCGTTTCGACGGCCTCGATCGTTGCCGGCAATGAGCCTGTGTGTCCCACCATGTCGCCGTTCGCATAGTTGCACAGTGTAAAATCGTGCTCGCCCTTCTCTATCGAGTCACAGAGCACCTCGGTGATGCCGGGCGCGCTCATTTCCGGACAGAGATCGTACGTGGCGACCTTTTGGCTTGGCACGAGCAATCGATCTTCGCCCTTGAACGGCGCTTCGACGCCGCCATTGAAAAAGTACGTAACGTGCGCGTACTTCTCGGTCTCCGCCGTCTTGAACATCGTCATGCCTGACTTGGACACCACTTCGGCGACGATGTTCTTCATCGATTGCGGTGGGAACGCGACTGGCACGTCGAAAGTGCGATCGTACGACGTCATGGTGACGATATGCAGCGATGGCCGCCCACTGACATCGAACCCGTCGAAATCCGGCTCGGTGAGGGTGCGTACGATCTGCCGCATGCGGTCCGCGCGGTAATTGAAGCAGATCACGACGTCGCCATCGCGCATCGGCGCCACAGCCCGATCACCCTCGACGATCACCGTCGGCTGGACAAATTCGTCGGTGACGTTACGCTCGTACGAAGCGCGAATCACCGCGAGCGGATCGCTGTCGCTTGGTCCAACGCCCTGAACCGCGGTTCGATACCACTTCTCGGTGCGATCCCACCGCTTATCGCGATCCATCCCGTAGTAGCGTCCCCCAACGCTCGCCACCACTCCCTTGCCGGCCAAGCGCTCCTGAAGCTCTCGCATGTAGCCCAAGCCGGATCGCGGCATCGTGTCGCGTCCATCGAGCATCGCGTGAATCGCGATGCGAGGGACTTGCTCGCGAGCGCAGAGGTCGATCAACGCGAAGAGATGCTGATCCATCGCGTGAACTCCCCCCTTGCCGATCAGCCCAACGAGATGGACGGTAGCCCGTGAGCGCTTCGCGCGTTCGCAGGCGTCGACGAACGCCCGGTTCCGAACGAAGCTGCCGTCGGCGATCGCTCGATCGATTCGCACGAGATCCTGCATCACGACGCGCCCGGCGCCCAGATTCAGATGCCCAACCTCGCTGTTGCCGATTTGATGTTCCGGGAGTCCAACCGCAAGACCCGAAGCGGCGAGCAGCGTTCGCGGGTAGCGCGCTGTGAGCGCGTCCCACGTAGGCGTCTGTGCCAAGGCGATCGCGTTACCATCACGTTCGGCGCGATAGCCCCATCCGTCGAGAACGACCAGGACAACGGAACGCTTGCCCTCCTCACTCATTGCTTCTTGCTCTAATGCGTGCGCGGTTAGGACCCCGGCCCTCGGGGCCGGTGTAGTGTGGGCGGGAAATCTAGCTACGTACCGCGATGTCGCGGGTATGCGTCCGAGAACCGTCGGCTGGCAGTGCTGTCGACGAGTGCCACCACGGTGACATTCCCTGCGGCTCAGGGCGCCACCTTCGTTCGTGCACTATTCATTCGAGTCGAGATGGGAGCCCGCGGCCTTCGCCGGAAGTCAGATAGCGAATGATGGAACAGCAAACTCCGGAAATCTTCACCACTCCACGACGCCCGCAGTTCCCGGAGCGGGTCCGCCCAAACTGGCGCGACTTCCGCCGCGCATACCCTGGCGTGCTGGCTTGCATGGGCCTGGCGGTGTGCCTGCTGATCGCATTCGACGTCTGGCTCGTCCGCAGGCGTGAACGGTACATCGACGAGGACACGCGCCTCCGCGAGAGCATGTCCGGCCTCCAACGCCAACAGGCTGACGCGATCCTCTCGAACGAGCAGAATAAAGTTCGGATGATGATCGAGCTCGTTAGGCGGCAGGCGCAGATCGACAAACAGCTGCACCTTGCCGTGCCGGTCGACAGCGGCGTCATGTACCTGGAGCAAGACGGAGCGCTCTTGCGCGAGATGCCCGCGCAGGTCGGGCCGGAGCGACGAGTGGGCACGCCCCCGGATACCGTGTACATGGTACCGCCGCGTGGCACGCGAACTGTCGAGCGGATCCTCGACGGTTCAGAAGCCTGGGAAGTCCCGGCGTGGGTCTACACCGATCGCGGCTTGACTCCTCCGTCCGAACGCGCGCTCAAAGGTGCGCTTGGCCCCGCCGCCATCGTGCTCGTTGGCGGCACGGTGATCTATTCGCTGCCAACCGTTGGTCCGCTGAACGACTCGCTGTACGTCCTTCCGGGGAGCATTCGAACGCGCGCGGCCGACCTCGAAGCAATCGCCGCGAACCTCAAAGCCGGCATGACAGTCTACTTCTACTGATGCCTAACGTCGAGCGCACGAGATGGGACTGATTCGATTTGTTCGCAGCGGCGGCAGGATCGCCTGGATCTTCATCGCGACGCTCACCTTCGTGACCGTGGCGACCACGATGCTGTTCGCGAACACCCTCGATGTGCGCTACCGCCGCGACATCAGCCGCATCGTCTACAACCACAACACC
>DATEHJ010000178.1:0-11228 GCA_035279645.1 Gemmatimonadaceae bacterium | reverse complement strand
GGAAGCGACGTGGGGACACCGGATGGAAGAGCGATCCGTGCGCCGTACGCTGCGTGAGCGGTGGATGCTAGCTCGCGCAGAGCGCGCGCCTTTGCCAGCAATCCGTCGACAAAGAACTTGGCAGGCCAGTTCGGGATCGCGAGGGGGACGTAGCCGCCCCAAATCGGGTCCGATCCGCCGACGCCGCCGCGAAGTCCAAGGTCCGCCGAAGACATGGATTGCGCACGCTTGACGAGATCGAGCGCCTTGCACGCGGCGCTCACGAGTGCGGGATCGCTGTCGAGACGATTCAGCTCGAGCCAGATGAGGGCCATCTGCGCGTTGCCCGTCAGGCAGGCGTAGTCGGCCACGCCCTTCCAGCTCGAATCAAGCTTGCCCGGCAGCCAGTGGGACAACTCCAGTCGGCGATGAACCGCGTTCGCTGCTCGCCTGGCGACGGCCAGTCCGCGTTCGTGACCCAAGAGCTGCGACAGCAGGAGCGTTCCCCAGATCGTGTACGCGATGGTGTGCGTCACCCCACGTTTCGCGTTCTGATCCTCGTCTCCGAAACCGCAGTCCGCGATCCAGCCTGTCGACTCGTCGACGTGGCCAAGCACCCAATCGAGATGCGAGCTCGCGGCCGACAAATACCGCTTGTCACCGACATATGCGCCGAACTCGGCGAGCCAGCACCCCGCGTGCGCCATGTACGAGTACGTTCGCCCCGACCCGTAGAGGTGGCGTCGCCACGCGCCATCCGGATCCTGCACCTCGACGAGCCAACTCGCCGCGCGATGCGCGGCCTCGAGTGTCGTGTCGTCGCTCGTCGCCTTGTGCCAAGCCGTTAGGCCATTGAGAATCTGGGCGCTGTTGAAAATGGAGGGCCGCTCGCGATTCTCCGCAATCTCCATCCCTGGGAATGCACCTGATGGGAGCTGAACGTCGAGGAGGAATTCGATGCACCGCCGGGCGCGCTCCCGAAACCCCTGCAGGCCGGCCTCCTGCTCCAAGGCAAGGAAGGTCGGCACGATGTATCCTGTCGTCTCGGGATAAGAAGAGGCCCAACCGGTTCCGAGCATGTAGCGCCCGGCTATCCCACCGTCGGATGTCGCGTCGTGGGCACGGGCCAACCAGGCGGCAGCCGCCTCCAAGTGATCCCGATCCGTGTACCCTGCCAGCTCGTTCCGCTGGCGATAGACGAGCGCGCTCGTGAGGAATCGGAGCGTAGCCGGACGCCATGCGCGGGCGTCGAGACCCACGCTCATTACTCGACGAACTGTTTTGAGAGCCATCGCGGGGGAGGGACCTGGGAGGGAATTGGCGCGCGAAAGGCCGAACAAGGCGCCGAGGCTATGCAAGCGGCAGGCTCAGCGATTCTCGAACAGGCAGAGGACTCTAAACGCCTGATGTACAAGCACCTATGAGGCGGCGATGACGCGCTCGCGTTGCGTAAGCGTTGCGCAAGCGTTGCAATGCGGACGTTTCTCGTGAGGCACGAGCGCAACAACGCCTAACGGAATCACCCCACCAATTGCTCGGACCGAACCGCTTCCTTGATTTCGTCTCGGCGATCATGCCTAACGCGAACGCTGAGGCGCGGCACCATCGTTTTCAGACCGGAGTTTGGCTGGCTCGGGTTGGGGCTCGGGGGCTGCCCTGTCTCCTAACAGTCCTCGAACCACGAGTTGCAAAAACGCTGAACAAGACAGAACCAAATCCGGACGCGGCGAATTATTGGGGGATGTGCGACGACGAGGCCGCGCATAGGGAGATCGGCCGGAACGAAGCCGAACGAGCCGGCTAGTTCAGTAATGACGGTTATCGTTTGACCGATTCCGGTCGCCTTGCGAGCGGCGATACACAACTTCATAATCGGCGCTCGCGCAAAGTTCCTGGTTTCCCAAGCATTCGGTGGGCCGGAACACAGTGCTTCCATGTACTCCGAACAGGAGGACCGATGTCGAGGCAAGCTCGTATCCTGCGGCACCTTCTCCCCTTAGCTCTTGCGATGATGCTGCCGCGTGGCGGCGCGACGGCACAGGGCACCGGGACGACTGTCAGCGGTCAGGTCGTGGACTCCACCGCCCAACAGCCGCTCGTTGGTGCCGAGGTTGTCATCGTGGGTAACGGAGGCACGACACTCCGCGGAGCGCGCACCGATGGCGCCGGACGGTTCATCCTCTCGAATGTCCCCGTCGGCGAGCAACGCTTTCGCGTGCGCTTCGTGGGCTATGCCCCGAAAGAGCAGAGCCTAACGATTCGCGACGGTGTCAACACGACGATCGACTTCGCCCTCATGCCGCGGTCCCTCCAACTCGACCAGGTCGTCATCACCGGCACGGGGGGCGCTGTGCAGAAGCGCGCCGTCGGCAACGTCGTCGAGTCCATCGCGGCGACCGACGTGCTGCAGGTCGCTCCCGCGCGCACCGTCGACCAGCTCGTCGGCGCCCGAACGCCCGGTATCATCGTGCTCCCGTCTTCCGGTCAGGTCGGCACGGGCGCGCAGCTCCGCATTCGTGGCGCGAGCAGCCTTTCGTTGAGTAACGACCCGATCATCTATATCGACGGCGTCCGCATGAACAGCGATGCAGCGCAGGGCCCCGTGCAACGCGGCGGCGGCGGTGCGAGCCGAATCAACGACATCGATCCCGAAGACATCGAGAGCATCGAGATCATCAAGGGACCAGCGGCGGCGACGCTGTACGGCACCGAGGCCTCGAATGGCGTCGTCCAGATCATCACGAAGCGCGGACGCGCCGGACAAGCGCACTGGGACTTCTCGACGCGTCAGGGCTCCAACTGGCTTGCGAATCCTGGTGGCCGCGCGGGCCTGCTCTACGGAAAGGTTCCGGCAGCCGGGAATCCGTGCACCAGCGCGAGCTGCGACACCTTCAATTCGACGTGCGCCGGTGTCGCCTGCCAGATCGTCGGCTTCAACCTGTATAACTCCGATATCGCCGCCGGCAACAAGCCGGTCTTCCAGGATGGGCAGAACCACGGCTACCTGATGAGCCTCAACGGCGGCAATGACGCGAATCGCTACTACCTCTCTGGCGGCTACGACGACGACGTCGGCGTCGTCGGCTGGAACTGGGACAAGAAGTTCAACGCCCGCGCGAACATCGACGTCCAGGCGAACGACAAGCTCCGCCTTCAGGGAAGCGTCGGCCACATTCGCGATCGTGCGCGCCTCGCCCAGCAGGCAATCGACATCGATCCGTTCAGTAACGTCGTTTGGGGCACGCCGCTCTCCGTGAACACGGTGAAGCGCGGCTTCGGCTTCTCGCCGCCGCAGGAGTGGCCGTCGACCGAGAGTCACGCCGACAACGATCGGACGACGGTCAGTCTCACCGGGACCTTCAATCCCTTCTCGTGGTTCTCAAACCGCATCGTCACGGGACTCGACGTCAACTCCGAGAACAACTGGCTGCTGTACCCTCGCCAGCCGTTAGGCAGCCTCGACCCGCTCGGCACCAACGGCCTCGGTCTTAAGACCGTCGCGCGGACGACGCAGAGCTTCCTCACCCTCGACTACACCGGCTCCGCCAAGTACGACTTCCGGAATCTCGTGGAGCTCACGACCTCGGTCGGTCTCCAGCACTATCGCGCCGAGACAAGCACGATCAACGCTCAGGGCACGACCTTCCCCGCCGAGCCGATCACGACGGTGACCGGCGGCTCGACGCGCACCGCAACCGAGACGTATCTCGCCAACGCAACCGTCGGCATGTACGTCCAGGAGGAGGCCGCGTGGAAGAATCGGCTCTTCCTCGTCGCCGCACTCCGTGGCGACGACAACAGTACGTTCGGCAAAGACTTTAAGGCTGCCTACTATCCGAAAGTCAGCGGCTCCTGGGTCGTGAGCGAGGAGCCCTGGTTCCACGTGCCGATGATGAGCGATCTGCGCCTTCGCGCCGCGTTAGGCGCCGCCGGCACGCAACCCGGCACCTTCGACGCGCAGCGACTGTACGATCCGAGCGTCGGTTACCTGAACAATCCCGGCCTCGTTCCCGGCTCGTTTGGAAATCCTCAACTTCGCCCCGAGCGCAGCCGCGAGCTCGAGCTGGGCTTCGAGACGACGGTGCTGAAGGGCCGCGCCGACATCTCGTATACCCACTACACTCGTAAGGTCACCGACGCGATCGTGAACGTGCCGCTGCCGCCGTCTCTTGGTTTCCCCGGCAATCAGGTCGTGAACATCGGACGCGTCAGCGGTTGGGGTGACGAGCTTGCCCTCAACACGCGTGTCTTCCAGGGCCGGCGCGTTTCGTGGGAGGTCGGAACGCAGTTGGCCTCGAACGGCAATCGCGTCGAGGACATGGGCGGCACGCAGTTCCTCACCGTTGGCGGTGGCGGCCAGGCACAGAACCGCGTCGGCTACGGCATCGGCGATTTCTTTCTGTACAAAGTTCGCTCGGTGACACTCGGCCCGACTGGCAACGTCGTGTCGGCGATATGCGACGGCGGCACGGGCCCGTCTGGTCTCACACAGGGCGGCGCCGACGTCTCGTGCGCTACGGCGCCACGCGTCTACTGGGGTCACTCGCAGCCGACGTGGCAGGCCGGTTTGAATACGACCGTCACGCTCTACCAGAACCTGCGCTTGTACGCGCGCGTCGACGGCAATGGCGGCTTCCTCCAGTCCGACACCGAGATTCGCGCGCTCCACAATCAGGGCTCGACGTTGGCCGTCATTCAGCAAAGCGACCCATTGTTGCAGGAGTATCGCGCGATCGAGGCCGACGCGCCGAGCACGTACAATGCGGGCTTCCTGCGCCTGCGCGAGCTGTCGGCGACGTACACCGTGTCGCCGAGATTCGTGAGCCGCGTCGGCGCGTCGGGTGCAAGCGTCAGCATCGCCGGCCGCAATCTCTCGATGTTGTGGACGGGGATGCAGGGGTGGAACACGTCGCGCGACGGCGAAGTGTACGTCGACATTGCCAATCAGCATGTCTGGGATCCAGAGCTCCGTGCCGTCGGGCAATTGTCCAACGGCTATCAGACCATTCTTCCGCAGACGGCGAGCTTCACGACGACGCTGCGCCTCACCTTCTGATCGCGGAGACGAATCGATGTCATTCAAACTCACTCGTCGCGCGCTCGCGGCGGCGCTGCTTGCCTTCGGCGTGACCGCGACCAGCGCGTGCAACACCCTGCTCGCGGTCGACAACCCCGGCCGAGTACCTGACACGGCGCTCGACGATCCTTCGCTTGCGCCCATCCTCGAGTCGGCGGCGATCGGGACCTTCGAATGTGGTATCGTGAACTACGCCGCGACCGCCGGGATGCTCTCCGGCGAATACTGGTCGGCGAATGGTTTCGTCAACAATCACCCGTGGGAGTGGCGGGGCATCGTTCAGATCAAGGGCGAGCCTGGCAACTGCGCCTACGCCCGTGCCTCGACCTTCATGGGCTTCTATACGCCCCTCCAGCAGGCGCGCTTCCAGCTCGAGGACACGTATACCCGTGTCGAGAAGTTCACGGATGCTCAAGTGTCGACACGGGCGAAGATTCTCACCGAGATGCGCGCCTACGCCGGCTATACCTACCTGCTGCTGGCGGAGGGCATGTGCCAGATGACCGTCGACCGCGGCCCGGCGTTGACGCAGGCGGCGACGCTAGCGATCGCCGAGCAACGCTTCACCGACGCGATCGCCAAAGCGACGGCGCTCAACGATGCAAGTCTGCTCAACATGGCGATCGTCGGACGCGCGCGCACGCGCCTCGACCTCAACAACCTCACTGGCGCCGCGGCGGATGCCATCCTTGTCCCGTCGGGCTATCGGCGTGACTCCGAGTACTCCGAGACGATCCAGTCGCGCGAGAACCGGATCTATGACCTCACGATCCGCGGCGAGTTCCTCTCTGTGACGCCGGCCTATCAGGGGCTCACGGTGAATGGCGCGGCCGATCCCCGCGTGAAGGTCACCAACACCGGCCGCATCGCGGCGGACAACGTCACAGCACTCTGGCTGCAGCAGAAATTCACCGGTAGCGGGGCCGTCTCGCTCGCAATCGCGAGCTACCCGGAAGCGCAGTTGATCTACGCCGAGTCGGTCAAAGGCCAGGCGGGGTATGACGCGATCAACCGGGTGCGCGCACTGAGCGGCATCGCCGCGCTCGTGCCGAACGACCCGAACGATGCCAACGAGTTCGAGACGAACGTGCTCGAGGAGCGGCGGCGTCAGCTCTTTAGTGAAGGGCAGCGCTATGGCGACATGCTGCGGAAGAACCTGCCCTTCCAGACAGGCATTAACCGCAAGGGTCAGACGTACAGCAACCTGACGTGCGTCCCCCTACCCGATGTAGAAACGCTAAATAATCCGAATTTCAGCTCGTAAGTGAGAGGGGCTAGGGGCTAGGGGCGTTGGGCATAGGCCCCTAGCCCCTACTCCCCTAGCCCTTTTTCCTAGACCGCCGGCAATACCAGCCACGCCGTACTCCCCGCCCCCGGCGTGCTCTCGAGCCACACGTCGCCGTTCATCGCCCGGGCGAGATCGCGCGCGATCGCGAGGCCGAGACCCATCCCCGGATACTTCCGCGTCGGACCTCGCTCCACCTGAAAGTACGGATCGAAAACCTTCTTGAGTTGATCCGGCGCGATGCCGATGCCCGTGTCGGTCACCCACACGCGGATGTTGTCGCGCTCGCGGTCGGCGCCGATCGTGATTCGCCCGCCCTCTGGTGTGAACTTGACGCCGTTGGCAACGAGGTTGAGAAGAATCTGACGGAGTCGTTCCGGATCCGCCCGCGCCACGAGCGAGAGGTCGGACAGATGGCGATCGAAGGTGAGTCGCTTCTTCAGCAGTTCGATCTGCCACATCCCTTCCAGCGCGACGATCGCGTCGTACACCATCACCGGCTGGAGAGACACGGCGAGTCGGCCGGTCTCGAGGCGCGCAAAGCCGAGGACGTCCTCGAGCAGCGCCAGGAGATGCCTCTGACTGTTCTGGACCCTCGAGAGGTACGAGCGCTGCTGGTCCGTAATCGGGCCGGCGAGCTGCATTTCCAGCAGCTCGACGTAACCAGAGATCGCATTGAGCGGCGTGCGAAGCTCATGGCTCATGACGGCGAGGAAATCCGCCTTTGCACGATTGGAATCCTCGGCGATCTCGCGCGCGCGCCGCAGCCAAGCCTCCGAGCGCTGTCGCTCGGCGGCCGACGCGCCGAAGAGAAGCAAAGTGGCGCTCACTACGGCCATGAACGTCTGTAAGGCGAAGAGACCTTGATGCAGGACGGGTTGGGCGAATGGGCCATGCCCGGCAACGGTGCCCAACACCGCAATGGCGGAGGTGACGAAGACGGCCACGACGGCGCCACGCTGCCCGAAGCGCAGCGCGGCGAAGATGAGTGCCGGAAAGACGAGATAGGTCTGCTCGAGCGACACCGTACCTAACGAGGCAGCGCCGCCGAAAATGTAGGCGCCGACGCTGAGGAGGATCACGAGGAGCACGGCCCCTTCGGTGACGCGTCGCGGACGAACCTGGAGCCCACGCTCGCTGAGCAGAACGAGGAAGAGTGGCGCGACCACCAACGCGCCGATGAGGTCACCGAGCCACCAAGCACGCCATGCCAGCGCGATCTGCGATGGCATGATCGTGCCGGCGAGGGCGAGGCTGGCGACACCAATCGTCGCACTAATGGCGGTGCACAACCCCGCCGCCAGGACGATGAAGCTGGCGGCGTCCTCCATACGGTCGAGCCCGAGACGGAAGCCGGGAATGCGGCGCAGGACAAAAGCGCCCGCGACCGCCTCGAGGGTGTTACCGGCTGCGACGCCGAGTGCCGCGAGCACCGGAGCACCGGTCCAGAGATTCGCGACGAGCGCGCCGACGAAGACGGCTGGCCACAGCCCATATCCGTACAGGAGTAACGCGGCAAGCGCGATCCCGGTTGGCGCCCACACGAGGGTCGCGAATCCGGCAATCGCGTCGAGCGTCAACCCGGCACGAGCTGCGCCGGCGTAGATGATGGCCAGCGCGAGGAGCGCGCCGAGATAGCGGAGTACTTGGATCGGGTCGCGGCGTCGAGAGTGGTGGGAGCCTGCGGTGTTTAGCGTACTCTCGACAGCCGGTGCAACGGGTGGGGCTGGGGCTTCCATCGGCTGTGGGGACAGACGATCACGGTCGGTCGTGTCTCCGGCATCGGTGAGAGTATTATGAACGGTGGCCCATGATTGCGCCAGCCCAAATGGAGCAGGGGCTAGGGGATAGGGGATAGGGGATAGCTAGTTAGCACCTACCATCTAACGCGATCCCTATCTCCCTACTTCCCTAACCCCTAACCCCTGGCCCCTCACGGCACCACCGGCATTCTGCCGATTTGATATTCTTTCGGCGGCTCCGCGCCTAACAAGTTCTTGACGAAGTAGTCCCAGCGACGGCGCATCGCGTAGTTGCTCTCGGCGCCGTAGCCGTGGCGCGCGAAGGGGAGCATCAGCAGATCGAAGTCTTTACCCGCCTTCACGAGCGCGTCGACGACGAGCGTCGTGTTGTAGGGGGGCACGTTGTCGTCCAGCAGGCCGTGGACGAGCATGAGCTTGCCCTTGAGGTTCTTCGCGTGCGTCTCGTTCGCTTCCTCGGCATAGTTGTCGCCGCCGTCGGACCTAACGAGCAGGCCCTGGTAGCGCTCGCCCCAGTCGTCCTCGTACACGCGATTGTCGTGGTTCCCCGACTCCGAGATTCCAACTTTGAAGAAATCGGGATACCTGAACATTGCGTCGGCTGTCGCGAAGCCACCGCCCGAATGACCCCAGATACCGGCGCGGTCTATGTCAATAAACGGGTAGCGTTGGGCCAGCTCGCGCATCCCCGCCACCTGATCCGGGAGCGTGTTGTCCCCCATGTGGCCGTAGTAGAAATCCTCGAATGCCTTCGATCGCCCGGGCGTTCCCATGCCGTCGATCGAGACGACGACGAAACCGAGCTCGGCCAACGCCTGATTGTCGCCGCGCGCCGCGATAAAGCTGCGTGGACCGACGCTGCCCGACTGCGGACCCGGGTAAATGTAATTCACGATCGGATACTTCTTCGTCGAGTCCAGCTTCGACGGCGTGAACATCAATCCATAGATGTCCGTCTTGCCGTCGCGCGCCTTCACGCGGAACGGCGTCGGCGCGTGCCACCCGGTCGCCGCGAGCCGTGAAATGTCGGCGCGCTCCAACGTCTGGACGACCTTACCGTTCGCATCGCGCAGCACAGTGATCGGAGGAGTATCGGGAGCCGAATAGGAGTCGACAAAGTACTGGCCTGTGGCCGAGGCGCTTATCACATGGTTCGCGTTTTCCGGCGTGAGCAGTGTCTGCCCCTTGCCGTCGAAGCCCACCTTATACAACTGCTGAAAGTATGGATCCCGGCCGTTTTGTTCCTGGCCACTCTTCATGAAGTAGATCTGTCTCGTTTTTTCGTCGACGCGCACGATGTCGTCGACGTTCCCCTCGCCCGTCGTGATCTGATTCTTGAGCTGGCCGGTCGTGAGGTCGTAGAGATAGAGGTGCAGCCAGTTGGCGCGCTGCGACCACCAGATCACCTCGTTGGACGCCGGAAGGACGCGCCAGAGATTCTCGCGCAGCGACGCGTCGCCGACCTGCGTCGGCATGTGTTCCTCGAACAGCGTGCGCACCGCACCAGTCTTTGCGTCGGCGACGCGGAACCAGGCGGTCTTGTGATCGCGCGAGCTCGAGACGAACGCGAGGTGCGAGCCGTCGGGATACCACTCGACGTCGCAAAGGCCACCCGCGCACGCGATGTGGTCCGATACCGTCGACCGATGCTGATCAGGAGGCATCTGGAACCTAACGACTTCGGGTCCCGCTCCGTTGGCGCCCTCGCGAATGATGACGCGGCTGATGCGGAAGATCACGCTATCGCCGGGGAGCGGATACTTCCACGCCTCGAGCTGCGGCGCCCCGATCTTGGCGTTGACGAGATACATATCGCGTACGCCGCGCTCGTCCTGCTGATAGGTCGTGATGGCGCGCGAATCGGGCGCCCAGGTCACGATCGGACGATCGCTGTGCACCCATCCGGCGTTGTCGGTCGCGTAGCCGAAGTCCTTCACACCGTCGGTCGTGAGCGCGTATTCCTGTCCGGACGCGAGCTCCTTCCCGTACAGGTTGTAATTCTTGATGTACACCGCCCACTTGCCGTCCGGCGACACGCTCGAGTTGGGCGGTGCTCCGGCGGCGGCGGTGTCCTTGGCGCTACAGGTGTATTGCTGCACGTCACAGTGGAACGACCGATTCCGCATCGTTACATCAATCGCGTGCATGTCCTTCGAGAGCTCGAACGTCTGGAAGGGGAGCCGGCCCGCGTCGACGCGCCCACCCGATGCGGTCGCGAGCGCCGACGCCAGGCGCGTCGCGTCGAAGAGCACCTCGCGTGTCCGCCGAGCCGGGTCGACGATGAAGAACGAGGTGCCGTTAGGCACTGTTGCCCGATACCAGAACCGTCCGTCGGCAAGCCAGGTCGGCCGGCTGACGACCATCCCGCTCACCAGCGGCGTGGCGTTCTGCGCGAGCGCGCGCTCGGCGCGCGCGTAATCCTCGGCGGTGACTTGGCGGGGCTGCTGCGCGACGAGCGGCGCGGCGAGAACAACGAGAATGGAGGAGGCAGTGCAAAGGCGCATAGGACCTGGACCTGACTGGCGGGAACGAGACTCGCGCGCGCCCACTGGCGCGCCGGTGGGAAAGTAGCGAGCGCGACGAAGGCTTGGGAGGTGTGGTGGGTCTGTAAGCGTTGTGTACACATGCTTCCGCCGCGACGGAGCCATCCCGAGAATCAGTCATGCGGATCTACCCGCTAGCTCTCACCATGTTTCTGACCGGATGCGCGCAGCGGGCAACACCTTGTATCTCGCCGTAGATTGCAGGCGATGAGCACACCGATCCGCGCCGCGGCGACGCCGGCGGACGTCGAGACGCCTAACGCCGCGGCTGCCGCGGCCGCTGTGCCGCAACCAGAGCGCCGCCGTTACGATCGGTCCATCATCGACGGACCGCTCGCGCCCGCCGTGTGGAAGATTGCGTGGCCGACGATGCTCACCAACATCATCGGCGGCCTTCAGGGGATCATCGATCACGCGATGGTCGGCAACCTCGTCGGCTACACCGGCAACGCCGCGATCGGCGTCAGCTGGCAGATCTTCATCATCGTCATCGTCTTCATCTCGTCGCTCTTCACGGGCATGAGCGTGCTCGTCTCGCGCTTTGTCGGCGCCGGCGACGCCGAGAAAGCCGACCGCACCGTCTA
>DATEHJ010000177.1:0-2752 GCA_035279645.1 Gemmatimonadaceae bacterium | reverse complement strand
CAGGTAGTCTTCAGTTAGTAGTTCAAACGCGTTTTGTCGAATTAGCCTCCGCCCGTTCGTCGCCCTATTGAACCACTAACCGAACAGGAGCCTCAAATGCGATTCATGGTCATGGTCAAGGCGACGCCGGAGAGCGAAACGGGCGCGCTGCCCGACAAAGAACTCCTCACCGCCATGGGCAAGTACAACGAAGAGCTCGTCAAAGCGGGCGTGATGCTGGCTGGTGAAGGCCTGCACCCGAGCTCAAAGGGCAAGCGCGTGAGGTTCAGCGGTGCCAAGCGGACCGTCGTCGATGGCCCGTTCTCCGAGACCAAAGAGCTCGTCGCCGGATTCTGGCTGTTTCAGTGCAAATCGCTCGCTGAGTGTGTCGAGTGGGTGAAACGATGCCCCAACCCGATGCACGAGGATTCCGATATCGAGATCCGCCAGATCTTCGAGGCCGAAGACTTTGGGGAGCTCGCGCCGGAGGTCCGCGAGTACGAGGAGCGGCTCGGCGCGCAAATGGCAAAAAACGCCGGGAGATAATGTCAATGCGATACATGACGATCTACAAGAGTGTCGAGAGCAAGGCCCCACCGACTCAGGAACACATGGACGCGATGGGGAAGTTCATTGAGGAAATCGCGGCCGCGGGTGTGCTCGTGCGCACCGACGGTTTGCTGCCCAGCTCGCGTGGGGCGCGGGTTCGCCTCACCGACGATGGCAAGATCACCGTCACCGATGGTCCATTCGCTGAGACAAAGGAAGTCGTAGGCGGTTACGCGATCATCGACGTCGCGACCAGAGAAGAAGCCATCGAATGGACGAAGCGCTTCCTCAAGGTGGCCGGCGCCGGCGAAAGCGAAATTCGCGAGATGTACGTGCAGCCGGCGTTCGATGCCGATCCAACGCAGCCATCACAGCACAACGCCGCGAGTCGGCAGTAGCCCGCGCGCGTGTCCGACGTCAACAGCGCGATCGATGCCGTCTGGCGAATCGAGTCGGCGAAAGTCATCGCCAGCCTCGCGCGCATCACTGGTGACGTCGGCCTCGCGGAGGATCTGGCGCAGGACGCACTTCTCGCCGCGCTCGAGCGGTGGCCAGAGACGGGGATCCCCGACAATCCCGGCGCGTGGCTCATGGCGACGGCGAAGCATCGTGCCATCGACATGCATCGTCGCAGCAAGCTCCTCGAGCGAAAGCATGAGCAGATGGTGCCCGAGCTCGAAGAGCGTCAGGAGCTGAGCGTGTCAGACCTCGACACCGCGCTCGACGACGACATTGGCGACGATCTGCTCCGATTGATGTTCACCGCGTGTCATCCCGTTCTCTCAACCGACGCGCGTGTTGCGCTCACACTGCGACTGCTCGGTGGTCTGACAACCGACGAAATCGCCCGCGCGTTTCTGGTCCCCGAGCCGACCGTTGCGCAGAGAATCGTTAGGGCGAAGCGCACTCTGTCTGAAGCGCACGTTCCGTTCGAGGTTCCGCGCGGCGACGATCGTGATGAGCGACTTTCGTCAGTGCTCGGTGTGATCTATCTGATCTTCAACGAGGGTTATTCCGCCACCGCTGGAGCCGACTGGATGCGTCCGGGGCTGTGCGAAGATGCGCTGCGGCTCGGTCGCATTCTGGCCGAGCTGGCGGCGAATGAGCCGGAAGTGCACGGTCTGGTAGCCCTGATGGAAATCCAGGCGTCTCGACTTCGCGCGCGTACCGGGCCAAAGGGCGAGCCGATACTCTTGCTCGAGCAGGATCGCGGTCGCTGGGACCACCTGTTGATCCGCCGCGGACTCTCGGCGCTCGATCGCGCCGAGCGATTGGGCGGCGAGCGGGGGCCGTACGTATTACAGGCGGCGATTGCGGCATGTCACGCTCGCGCGCGCACGCCAGAAGAGACGGACTGGGAGCGTATCGTCGCGCTCTACGATGCGCTCGCCGAGCTGACGCCGTCGCCCATCGTCGAGCTCAATCGCGCGGTCGCAGTGTCGATGGCATACGGCCCGGCGACGGCGCTCGAGCTGGTCGAGCCGTTACAATCAGAGCCGGCACTCAGGAATTATCACCTATTGCCGAGCGTGCGCGCGGATCTGTTGATGAAACTCAAACGATTTCCGGAAGCGCGGGTGGAGTTTGAGCGCGCGGCATCAATGACAAGAAACTCACGTGAGCGCGCGCTGCTGTTGGAGCGCGCGCGTGAATGTGGATTGGACGATCAACTGGAGAACAATCATGTCAGTAGCAATTGAGGTTGCTGTGCCCGCGAGGGGACAGATCTGGACTGGCAGGAGTCTCAGCGGAGTCGCCGCATTGTTTCTGCTATTCGATGCAACGATACATCTGCTGCGCCCGGAGCCGGTAGTGAAGGGTTTTGCCCAGCTCGGCTATCCACTTAGTGTCGCGGTGCCGATCGCCATAATCGAATTCGTGTGCCTGGCGCTGTACCTGATTCCACGCACTACGATTTTTGGTGCGATTCTCTTGACGGGTTACCTCGGCGGGGCGATCGCGGCACAGCTGCGTGTTGGAGCGCCATTGTTCAGCACACTGCTGTTTCCGATTTACGTTGCGTTGTTCTTATGGGGCGGATTGTATCTGCGTGACCCAGTGGTGCGCAGCATCATCCCTGCGCGCCGCTAGGAGACATCGACATGTCAATGTTCGAAGCGTCGCGATCACAGTGGACAGGAAGAATGCTGAGCATTCTCCGGATTATGGCGGGTCTCGCTTTTTTCACGGGCGGAACGATGAAGGTCTTCGGCTTTCCGCCGTT
>DATEHJ010000176.1:0-3520 GCA_035279645.1 Gemmatimonadaceae bacterium | reverse complement strand
AATACGGCAGCGACACGTCATCGCTCTACCCGCCGGCGCACGTCGATCGCGTCTTGCTTGGGCGGCGACCACGTCACACTTGGGGGAGCAACGCTCGTGGCGCATCACACGCCCGGCCACACCAAGGGCTGCACCACGTGGACGCTGAAAATCACCGAGGGCGGGAAGACGTACGACGTCGTCATCGTCGGCAGTCCTAACGTCAACGCCGGGTACAAGCTCGTCGGCAACGCGCAGTACCCGGCGATCGCGCACGATTTCGAGAAGACGTTTTCGTGTGTTGAAGGCCCTGCCCTGCGACATCTTCTTGGGCGCGCACGGCGCGTACGTCGGCATGGAGAAGAAGTACGAGAAGTTCAAAGCCGGCGACGCGACGGCGTTCGTCGACTCCGAGGGCTACAAGGCGTACGTCGCCTAACGCGAGCAGGCGTTCCGCATGGAGCTCAAGAAGCAAATGGGAAACTGACGGCCGGGCACTGGTCGTGCTTCGTTTCGCCCGAATCGAAATCAGCCGAGACCGGGACGATGGGCTGGCGCTCCCTCTAGCATGCCGTGCACGCTGATGTCCTCATCGATGTCTGGCCAATGCACACCGGTACCATCCCCGATAATCCGTAGTGCGCACGTTGGGCGCGCGTTGCGTCCGAGAGTCGCCAGGACCACGCGAGGGGCACGCTGATCGTGCGGCCATCGATGAGATGTGCCGTGATTAGCTCGTCCGTAATCTCGACCGCCCGCACGCGCGGATCGCTACTCGGGTGCGCCGCAGCGCTCACGCCAGGCCTCCATTATACGTGTCCGATATTCCAAAATGATGCGCCGCACCGCCGTAAGATCGCGTGGGGTCAGACCGTGATTCGCCGCCAGCACAACTGGATCGAGCCAGAATTTACAGGTAGCCCCCTCACGCTGCGCATGCACGTGCACCGGCTCACTACAGTCGAAACTATAGAAGAATAATCGGTATGGATCCGGGATGCCCTAAATGGTTGGCATCGGCGCGCACCGCGCGGCCGATTGCGTGGTTCCTTGAGGGTCACATCGGATCCTGTTTCGCGCCGTACTTCTTCGCTCGAGCCCACTCGTCAGCCAACTGCAAGCGGTCGAGCCACAGTTCGAGCAAGGATCGATCGACGGTTTCGCCGCCGATTCGAAGCATCGCGGCAATGTCGCGCAGGTGTCGCTCCGAACAGCCATCTCGAAAGTAGGCGAGCTTTTTCAACATCACGTACTCGATCGGCGCGACCCACACCGTGTCCGCGGCCATCGGTGCGGCCCAACGGTGCGCCATCGCCCAAGCGCCTAACGGATCGTCGCCGAGTGGGTAGATGTCGGCGCGCAGCGCGGTCTCCACGTGAAGCAGGTTGAAATGTCCCCATGCCGGTCTTGCCGCCTCCTCTCGCACCACCTCCGCGGGTGGCACGTAGTAATCAGGCGCTGGGAACGCTGTGACCAGCCGATCGACCTCGTCCGCTGCCAGGACGATCACGATGTCGACATCATTGGTTAGGCGGGGCTCGCCGTAGATGATCGCCGCCAACCCGCCGGTGATCATATACCTGATGCCCGTCGCGTTCAGACGCTGCAGGAAATGCGTGTAGAGGTCAGGCGCCGGCATCGACGAACGCGCGCCGCACCCGCGCTTCGATGGCCTCGCCGTCGAGCTCGGGATGCTGGCTCGCAATCCACGCCGCCTTGAGCTGCCATGCCGTGCGGCGCAGTGCGTCGCTCGCGAGCAGCTTCCGCTCCGGACTCATCGCCCGGAGCAAGTGATCCTGCATTTCGAGCACCGAGAGAGACACGGACGACTCCGTGTGACGTTTGCGCCAAGACGTGAGCTGGCTCAAAGGTACTTCGACACGGCCATGGGGGCCAATGAGTTCCTTGGCCCCAAGGAGATCTCGTGCGCCACGTTGATTCGGCCGCGGTGCCCGGCCGACGTCGCTTTGCAAGACTTAGGTCGATGATGATGCCGGTTTCGTGGAGGCCGTATGGAAGGGCTTGATGATGTCTTTGGGGAACCGAACGGCGCCGCTTACGTGAAGCGGGAGGAACGCGTCGGGCCGCCACTCAGCTACGTCCAGGAGAAGCTCGTCGGTTCCCTCAAGTCCCTGCACCAGCTTGCGCGATCGCTCAGCGAGCAGCTTCCCGGAAGCTCGCCCAAGCCTAACGCGGCGAAGGGCGACGCGTACGATCGCACGCGCGACGCAATCAGCGGTTGGGCCGAGCGAGCGTTCTATCTCGAGCTCGTCGCATTCCTCGCGCTATCGAACATGCTCGCACTAGTCGAAGACGACTCGCTCGTCGACCGGCTTCTCGGATACGAAGTCCAAGAGTGAAACGGTTTGGCGACCGCGAAGGCTTTAGTCCCGATGCAAGGATTCGATTGGATCGACGGAGACCGCGCGCCATAGGGGTACGGACGCGCCAACGATCGAGACGCCGCTCACGCTCGCCAGTACAACGAACCAGGTAATCCCGTCAGTCGAGCTCACCTCATAGAGCAGGTGCGACAAACTGCGGCCAGCCATCACGGCGATCACGGCGCCGATTACCACGCCGCCGCCGACCAAGGTCAACACTTCTCGCAGGATGAGCGCACCGATTCGAGCTCGCGTCGCACCGAGCGCGGATCGAATGCCAATCTCTCGTTCTCGGCGCGCAACGCTGGCGGCTAACACGCCATAGATCCCGACGATCGTGAGAATCAAGCCAAACGCAGCGCCCACCGCGAACAGAAGCGCCACCGTTCGCAACGGAGCAATCGAACTATTCACGGCCTCACTCAGCGTGCGCACATCGAACGTCGGTACTGTGGGATCGATGCTCTGAATGGCAGTACGTACTTCACTCACAAAGGCGCGGTCTCGAACGGGCCCTCGTATCACGACAGACATGAACGGCGATGGCATCTCATCAACCGCGAAGTACAGTTGGCCCGGCGAGACCGTGCTCCTGTCGAGGGACCGATCCTGGATCGAATGAACGACCCCGGAAACGGTGTAGACGGTCGTGTCCCACGATAAACGCAGGCGCTGCCCAACTGCCCCGCTCACGCTCCCCAACTCGCGTGCGACGCGCTCGTCGATCACAACGGCGTGAGCGGCCCGCGCAGCAGCATCCGGGTAGAGTTGGCCGGCAACGACGCCGATGCGTAGCGCCGAGAAATATCCGGCGGATGCACTTAACATTTCTGCTGATGGACCATCGTTTGTGTTGACGGGAGCGGCTCGGTCGAGTGGAATGAACCTGAACGAGGCAGACCCATTGCTCATCGGCAGCACATTTACCAGTCCAACGGCTTGCACGCCGCGAAGCGCGCGCGCGATGCGCAGAACCTTCTCGTAATACGCGGTCACCGCGGATCGCGTCGGATACGTCGCGACGGGCAATGCCAGATCGGCGTCCAGCACGCCCGTCCGATCAAAACCCAAGTCGACGTGTTCCAAACTCCACAGACTTCGGACCAACAGACCGGCGCCGACGAGGATCACAACCGTCAGGCCGATTTGCGCCATGA
>DATEHJ010000175.1:0-3349 GCA_035279645.1 Gemmatimonadaceae bacterium | reverse complement strand
GGGGGGCGGTCGTCGGTCGGGCGCGATCGGCTGCGACCGCTTCTCGTCGGCGCCGAGATCGCGCTCGCGATCACGCTGCTGGTTGGATCGGGGCTCCTCATTCGGAGCGCCTGGCTCATGCAACACGTGGATCCCGGCTTCGACCCGCGCGGCGTGCTGACGTCGCGGCTGCTCCTCCCCGCGGCGCACTATCCGACTGGTGAATCGGTCGTTCGGGCGTACACGTCGATTCGGGAAGAAGGGGCGCGTATTCCCGGTGTCGAGTCGGCGGCGATCGTTTCGGTCGTGCCGCTCTCCGGTTCGTCGATGGCGTCTTCGGTCGCACGAGAGGGTCAGGCCGCCGACGACAGGGCGTCGCAAGCCAATCTGCGCATAACGAGTAACGGCTACTTCGCGACGATGCGCATTCCCATTCTGGCCGGACGCGATATCGCCACCACTGACGTTGCATCGACGCCCGGCATCATGCTGATCAATGAAGCGCTTGCTCGACTCTTGTGGCCGGCGATCGACCCGCGCGACGCGGTCGGCCGGCGGATCAGCGCGGTGGCGGGGAAGAACGACCCCAAGTATCGCGAGGTGGTGGGCGTTGTTGCGAATCTGCACGACGCCGGGCTCGATCAGAAACCGGCGCCGGAGTTCTACATCCCGATCGCGCAGACGCCGGACCTGCTCTGGCCGCTCATTCAGCGATCGATGGTCGTCGTCGTACGCGGTCCATCGACGAAAGGCGCCGCCGAAGCGCTCGTGCGTCCCCTCGGCCGCGCCGTCGCGCGCGTCGATGCGTCGCTACCGCTCACCGAGACGAAGTCGATGGACCAGTGGCGTCGCGCCTCTCTCTCCACCGCACGCATGAACACTGTTTTGCTCTCGTTGCTCGGCGGGATCGCGCTCGCGCTGGCGATGGTCGGCATCTACGGCGTCGTGTCGTATTTCGTCAATCAACATGTGCACGAGATCGGCGTACGGATGGCGCTCGGCGCGACACCGGGGCTGATCTGGAGTTTCGTCATGCGCCGCGGCCTGACTCCCATCGTTGCGGGCCTTGTCATCGGCATCGTGTTGTCGCTGATGACGACGACCGTGTTGCGCCAGCAGTTGTACGGCGTCACCGCGCACGACCCGCTCACGCTCGGCGGCGTCGGCTCGCTCTTGCTCGTGATTGCGGTGCTCGCGATGTACGTTCCGGCACGGCGCGCGATGCGCGTGCCGCCGATCGTGGCCCTCAACGAGAGCTAACAAATGTACGGTCATCCCGAGTGCAGCGAGGGATCGGCTTTTGATGGCGAGAGGAGCGTGAGCGGGCGCGACGCGCGCGCGACTCCAAATAGACGTCTGCCGCGAGCGCAAGCGAGCGGCAGATCCCTCGTCGCTGCGCTCCTCGGGATGACATTGACGGCGGCGACCCCGCCAACCGTTAGGCACAACGATCGTCCCGCGCCCCGCGTCCCGCATCCCGCGAGTCGGCTCGCCGCGTCTGCACCGACCGATTCGCAGGAAGTCGCGCTCGGCGCCGCGCTCGCGGCGCAGTTCGACATCGATCGGGGGATTCAGCCCACGCCCGAAACGAGTCGCATCGAGGCTTATCTGCAGTCCATCGCCGACTCGCTCGGCAAGCACTCACGGCGCCGGCTGCCCTGGCGCATCCACTTCGATCCACATCCGGGGATCAAGAGCGGCTTCGCGCTTCCCGGAGGACACATCGTGATCTGGGGCGGCATCCTCGCCTACATGTCGACGGAGGACGAGGCGGCCGCGCTCATCGCGCACGAGATCGAGCACATCGACGACGGCCAGGTCACGCGGCGTATCGACAGCCTCGTGCGTACGCAACATCGCGACGCCAACGTCCCGAAGCAGTGGAGCTGGGACGAATTCGGCGCCAGCTATGGCGAGACACTTGAGAATCTCTGCGACTACAAGGGCGCCAAGCTCGTCGTCGACGCGGGATACTCGCCATATGCGTACAAAACGCTCCTCGAGAGCTTCGTCGCGTTAGGCAAAGTCCACGCGCCCGACGCGCCGCCACCGAAAGCAATCGTCGATCGCATTCGGCAGATCGAGAAGGAGATCGCCGACGAGCATTGGGAGGCGCGCACGAAGACGCGTCCCCTGCAACTCCCGGGGAACGGCTGATGGCGGGCGAGCACGCCTCGGCGTCACGCACGGCGCTCGCGACCGACGCACCGCGTCGCCGCGTTATAGTGGTACCGATCATTCATGACGCCGACGGCGCTGTCCTCATCTGCCGAATGCCGAAGAATCGCGGTGTGTTTCCCGGACAATGGGGCCTCCCGGGAGGAGGCCTCGAGCCCGGCGAGCGAATCGACGATGCCGTGCATCGCGAGACGGAGGAGGAGCTCGGCCTGCGCGTTCGCGATTTGCGGCCGCTCTTCTTCAAGGACGCGGTCCGCCTGAAGACGTATGCCGACGGATCCACGGAAATGCTGCACATGGTCTTCCTGATTTACTCGTGCGACGTCGAGCCGCTGGAAGTCGCACCCGAGCCGCGACTCAACGAGGAGTTTGACGCCTTTGCGTGGGCCTCGCGCGAGGCGCTGCGCGACTTCGAATTGAACGCCGCGACTGTCGAGACCTTTCGGAGTGTCGGCCTGCTCGTAGACTGATAGGGCATGCGGATCGCCGCGTGCGCGTTTGTCATATCGCTCGCCGTCACTTCGTCGTGCTCGTCAACGCCGACGAAGCCCGCAACGGTCGCGCTCCCCGATTCTGGAAAGACGTATTTTCCGGGCGATCAGTGGCGGACGCTCGCTCCGCGAGGCGTCGGCTTCGATGAGGACCGCTTGTCGACGCTCCGGTCGGACATGGCCCACGGCAAGTACGGCACGCTGCACGGCGTGCTCATCGTGCGCTACGGCTTTCTCGTCTTCGAGCAGTACGAGAATTGGTCGCGCGATCAACTCCACACGATGCAGTCGGTGACGAAGAGCGTCACGTCGCTGCTCGTCGGGATCGCCAACAAAGCACATCCAACGGAGCTCGATCTCGACCGACCCGTACTCGGCATCTTCACGCGCTATGCATCCATTGCGAACGTCGACGATCGCAAACGCGCGCTGACGCTGCGCAACCTGATCACGATGCGCACGAGCATGGACTTTTGGGAACAGCCGTATCCCGGATCACCGCTCGACCAGCTCAATCAATCGACCGGCGATTGGGTGAAGTTCGTTCTCGATCGCTCGATGATCGGTGCGCCGGGCACTGACTGGGCGTACAACAGCGGCGCGGCCATTCTCATGGGCGGCGTGCTGCGCGAAGTGAGCGGTGAGAACGTCGACGTTTTCGCGCAGCGGGAGCTCTTTACGCCGATCGGAATTCGCTCCGT
>DATEHJ010000174.1:0-3297 GCA_035279645.1 Gemmatimonadaceae bacterium | reverse complement strand
TCGCGATGTTCTACCTGCTCTGCCATCCCGACCTGGAGCGAGAGCGCCTGAGCGAGAAACTCACAGAGTGTCCGCGTCGCCACGGGCACGCGCTTCGGTCCGGAGTAGTGATGTCCCGAGATGAGACCCCAGAGCTGACCGCGATGAATCAGGGAGATGACGAGACTCGCCGTCACGCCCATGTTCGTCAGGTACTCGATGTGAATCGGCGAAACCGCGCGCAGCACAGAGTTGCCGAGGTCGAGCGGCTCGCCCGTGAGCGGATTGTTTTCCGGCTCGAGGGGAACACGCTTGTAAGCAACGTCGGGAATCATGCGAAGCCAATTCTTGAGGAACAGCGCCCGCGCCTGCGCGGGAATGTCCGAGGCGGGGTAGTGCAATCCCAGCCAGGGCTCGATCCCCTCGCGCATCGATTCCCCGATGATCTCGCCGTGCCAGTCCTCGTGAAAGCGATATACCCACACGCGATCGAATCCCGTTAGGCGGCGCATCTGCGCCGCGATCTCGTTGGCGAGCCCCGGAAGTGTGGTTGCCTCCTCGATGTGCGTGAGCGTCTCGCGGATCATGTCGCGAAACGCGTCGGGCGCGAAGACCGCGGATGCGTCGGCCGGCTCGAGCTCGATGACGGCGAGTCCGCCGGAGCGGTGCACGGTCGCGTCGAAGGCACCGGCGAGCGTCTGGATCGTCGTACTGGCCCGCATCGCGCCGCGACTCAACGCGACGCGAATCCCGTCCGCGGCCGGAATACCGAGCACCTGGCTGAGCGGCGCGCCGAGGACGTCGCGTCCACCCGTCAGCCGCGACGCCGCGTTCGCGCTCGACTGCACGATCTGCTGATCGCCCTCGCGCATAACGAGCAGCACGCCGTGTGGCTGGATCGCGCCGGGAATGTGAATCGGCTCGCGATCACAGTTGGTGAGGTCGATCGGCGTGTGCGGAGCGACGAACGTGGGCTCCGCTTCGAGGTGCGTGCTCACGTGCACATTCGCGCGCGGAGCGCGGCGTCGATGAGAGAAAACGTATCCTTGGCGGCGACGATCATCGCGTTGGCGGCGTCCGGTGCGTCGACCGTGGCCAGGTGCGCGGCGATCGACTCGCGCGTCCCGCGCCAGCGGTCGCCCGTGTCGGCACCGTACCCTGAGAAGAAGCGGCAGCCTCCCTCTTCCGACAGGGCGAGCGCCGGAATGACCTGCCGCGAGATCACCTGGCCGCCGAGCGTCGCGCCTTCGATGACGTAGATGGCGCCGAACGCGGCCGTTGCGTCAGGTAGCGAGTAGCTAGTCTGGATCGCGCCCGGACGCTGACGACCGAAAGCGGTCAGGTCGCGGTCGAGCCAGCCTACCTTGCTTCGCTCGGCGAGGTCGTATCCGGAGCGCGCTAGTGACGAGGCGTGCTTCGTAAGCTCGTGCTCGATCAGGCAATACGCGTCGCGCAGGCCGGCGAGCAGCCTTGGATATCGAGCCAGATCCACGAGCATCGGTTCGACCCTCCCGTCGAGGAGCGCGTGCAGGTGCGCCGTCTCGCGCTTGAGGCGAGCCATGATGCCTTGCCCGACATCGGAGAGTTCTGTCGTCAGCACGTCAATTCGAGGTGGAGGTATCGGAGGTGTTGGGGCAAGAGCCATTCCTTGATCGACTCCTCGACGGAGGCCATTTTCTCGTCGCCAGCAAATCGGATCTGCCACCATCGGGAGATGCTCATGAGCGACGCGATTGAACTCAACGACGGCATCGATCGACGCGCGTTCGTTCAAGGCGCCATGACGACGGCGGCTGCGCTCGCAGTTGGCTGGAAACCGTCCGTCACCGCCTTTCGTCGCCCGCCGGACGACGTGATCGCTCAGATCGCGCTCCAGCACGACAAGACCGTGAAGATGTTGCAGGACTGGATCGCGCTACCCTCGATCGCGGCCGAGAATCGCGGCTATCCGCAAGGCGCCGAGTACATGGCGCAGCTCGCCCGCGATGCGGGATTCAATCACGTCGAGGTCGTGCCGACCACGGGCAAGGCGGGCGTGTTCGCGACACTCGACGCCGGCGCGAAGTCGTCGCTCGCCGTCTACTTCATGTACGACGTCAAGCAATTCGATCCGTCTGAATGGTCGTCGCCTCCACTCGACGCGCGCCTCGTGGACAAACCGGGACTCGGCAAAGTCATCGTTGGGCGCGGCGCGACCAACACGAAGGGGCCGCAGACCGCGTTTCTTGCCGCGCTGCACGCATTCAAGGCGGCGGGCAAGCAGCCGCCGGTGAACATCGTCCTCGTGTGCGAGGGGGAAGAGGAGATCGGCTCGCCGAACTTCTCGCAGATCGTCTTCAAGCCCGAGGTCGAAGCGGCGCTCCAGAAGTGCCTCGGCATCATCATTCCCTTCGGGAGCCAGGATCTCGACGGCTCGGTGCAAATCAACCTCGGCGCCAAAGGCGTCGTCGAGCTGGAGCTGGTGTCGAGTGGAGAGAAGTGGGGGCGCGGGCCGAAGCACGACGTGCACTCGAGCCTCGAAGCGCAGCTGGACAGTCCGACGTGGCATCTTGTGCAGGCACTCAACGCGCTCGTCAAGGCGGACGGCCACACGCCCGCTGTCGAGGGATTCTTCGACAAGGTGCGGCCGCTCACGGCGACGGAAAAGAAGATCCTCGAGAACGCCATCCCGAAGCGCAACGAGGCGTCGACCAAAAAGGCGTTAGGCGTCGAGCACTGGTATGCCGACGAATCGTGGCACGACTCGCTCGTGAGGCTGGTATCGCAGCCGACGATCAACATCGAGGGGTTGGTAGGTGGCTACACGGGCCCGGGCGGGAAGACAATCCTCCCGCATCGCGCGGTCGCGAAGGTCGACATGCGACTCGTTCCCCACATGACTGCCAAGGGGACGCTCGATCTGCTCAAACAGCATCTCGCGAAGCATGGCTTCGGCGACATCGAGGTGAACATGAGTGGCGGCTACGATCCGACCGAGACGCCGGCCGACTCGAAATTGGTGGCGGCGATGACGTTGTCGTTCCGCAAGGCGGGAGTCGACCCAGTGTTATGGCCGCGACTCGCGGGCTCGTGGCCGGGCGTGACATTCACCGGAGCGCCGCTCAAGCTTCCCGCGGGCCAGTTTGGCATGGGTCACGGCGACGGCGCGCATGCGCCGGACGAGTACTGGATCATCGAGTCGGCGAATCCGAAGGTCGCGGGTATGGACGGCGCGGTGAGATCCTATGTTGAGTTTTTCCAATCCTGCGCCGGCGACTCAATGTCGTCTTGAGAGGCGAACCAAGCGGGGCCGCTGATACCACTGACACAGCACTGAAA
>DATEHJ010000173.1:0-2236 GCA_035279645.1 Gemmatimonadaceae bacterium | reverse complement strand
CTGCCGTCCGGCGCCGATTGGCGGCGGACGTGTACCCCGCGAGATCAAGGCATCAGCTATCGGAAGCCGTCACCGCGCTGAGGAGACTCGTATCATGCTGCAGAAATCGCCGATGTATGCGTACATCCCCGTCGCGAACCTCGAGCGCGCGCGGCAATTCTACGAGCAGAAGCTCGGGTTCAAACCCGCGCGCGAGGTGGCTGGCGGCGTCACGTACCAGTTCGGAAACGGCACCGCCTGTTTCATGTATCCGACGCCTAATGCGGGCACGTCCAAGGCGAGCCAGGCGTTTTGGCAAGTCGACGACATCGAAGCGGAGGTCGCGGCCTTGAAAGCACGCGGCGTGAAGTTCGAGGAGTACGATTTCCCCGGCCTCAAGACCAAGGACGGCATCGCGAGCGCCGGTGGCGCGAAGTCCGCCTGGTTCAAGGACCCCGAAGGAAACATCATGGCGATCGTCCAGAGCTACTAGCCACCACGATCGGCGCCGTCCAGCGAAACGGTCCCCACTCGATTGCGAGCGTCCCACGCTTGTCGTCGGCGCCCACCATTGAGATAGTGAAACGCTCGACCGGCGCGCTCGGTGTTTCCACATGCATCGGCGCCGTGCCGAGGTCCTGCGCCGCGTCGTAGTCGGTGCCCCACTGGCCGCTCTGCTTGTTGACGATCAGATCCGCGCCGCCGTTTGTGCGTGGAACTGTCCACAGCGTGTACTTTCCCGGCGCGACCTTGATCCCGGCGAGGGTGATCGGCGCCGACGTCGTGAACTGTGTCGCCGCGTTCGCGCCGGTACGCCACACATAGTCGAAGGGAAGGACGCCGCCGAGCAGTTTCCGTCCGCGCGCGAGCGGACGGCCATAGTCGACCACGAAGGTGGCGGCGCCGATGCTCGCGCGCGCTGTGTCACGAACGCTCAACTGCGACACGCCGGTCTTCGCCTCGAGCGCCGCGAATCGCTCACCGATCGCATGGACGTCCTCCGGGGTGCTGAGTCGCGTGACGTCCACTTTGTACGTCGTGCGTTCGCCGGAGTAGGTGAGCAACCGGTGGGTGGAGTCGAGCGTCGCTTGACCGACGCCGGAGAGCCAATCGTGCCATACCTCCGCCTTGTTCCCCGGCAGGCGGCGCACGGTGGCGTGGCCTAACGGGAAGCGGTCGAACTCGCGATCGAGGTAGACTTGCCTGAGCTGCACGGTGTCGCCCGCGGGTGCCGTCGATGCAGCCGGTCGTGCAAGCGCAGCGGAGAAATAGAGCTCGTACAGGCTGTACATCTGCGGCACGTGCGCAACCACCGGCTGAGGGCCGTGCGCGAACGCCCAGCGCGTGAAGCCGGCGCTGTCGCGCTTCGTCATCAGCACGGAATCGCCCGTCACATCAACGACCACGTGTCGTGCGCGCTCGTTTGCCGGCTCGCTCGGCGTGGTGACGTCCATGACCAGACGGCGAATGCCGCCGTCGGCTGCCAGCGTGACGGTCGCATGCCGTTGCCTGACGCGTGGAAATCGGTCGACGCCGTCGATCGTCAGCGTGTCTCCGCGACGGATCACGTTCTCGACGGAAATCGTATCGTTACCGAGGTGCGTGATGAAACCGAAATGTTCGCCGGGCTGGCTGGAGCCGCAGCCAACGAGCGCGAGGAAACCAAGTATGAATTGTCTCATGGGCGAGACGATCCAACCTCGGCGCGCTGTCGGCAAGATGATTCGGTCAAATCTCTGTAAGGAAGGCGCCAGAGAGAGGTTAGGAGCTAGGCGCTAGCGCTTAGGGGTTAGGGGTTAGGCCTATCGCCGAGCCCTAGCCCCTAGCCTTTAGCCCCTATCCCTTGGTCCGGTCGGCCTTATTGACCTCCGCCAGGGTCCGCGCGTCCTAGGGTCGAGTGACACCCGCAGCGATGCGAGGTGTCGAGGCGACCCACGTCACTGGGTCACCGACCGATTCCGGAACTCCGCCCGCAATGTCGGCGGCGGGCGCTCGACCACCTTGGGCGTTGAGGGACAACAATGCGAGTTGGAATATTGAGCAGCCCGAAGGGCCTCGCCCTGGCGCTCTTGTTGGGAGCAGCCGTTACGGCGAGAGGCCAGCAGCAGGATCCGCCGCGGCGCACGACATCGTCGCGCCGCATTCCTGTAACGAAGGACCGCCCGGCGCGCCCCGCGCCGGCACAGCCAGCGCCGCAACGCATAAATCAGGATTCCATCGCCAACGCGGAGCGCGCGCGACAGGACTCCATCGCCAA
>DATEHJ010000172.1:0-13131 GCA_035279645.1 Gemmatimonadaceae bacterium | reverse complement strand
GATCGGCGTCGGTGCCAGCGTGAGCAAACGATCGTAGAGGGACAGTATTTGCCGCCAGTCTGTCGCCTTTGCGTTCGGCGCGTCGCTGTGCACAGCGTTGATCGCCGCCTGGAGCTGATAGAATCCAGGCCGATTGAGCCGTAGGCACTGCCTAACGATCGACTGGCCCTCGGCGATCATCGCGCGGTTCCAATTGCCGCGATCCTGATCGCCGAGGAGAACGAGCTCGCCACCGCTCGTCCGCGTTGCGCGGCGAGACTCGACCAAGAGCATCAACGCCAATAGCCCCATCACCTCCGGGTCGTCAGGCACGAGCGCGACGAGCAGGCGGCCGAGCCGCATTGCCTCGCGGCAGAGATCCTCACGCACGAGCTGGTCGCCGGAGCTGGCCCGGTACCCTTCGTTGAAGATGAGGTAGACGACCGCCAGCACCGTGCGCAGCCGCTCCGGCAACTCGGCCTCGCTCGGCACGCGATAGGGAATCCGAGCGTCCCGGATCTTCCCTTTGGCGCGCACGAGCCGCTGCGCCATCGTTGCCTCGGGTACCAGAAAGGCCCGCGCCACCTCGGTCGTCGTTAGGCCGCCGATCAGCCTCAGCGTCAACGCGACGCGCACCGCCGGTGCGAGCGCCGGATGACAGCAGGTGAAGATGAGACGGAGCTGATCGTCTCGCACGACACTCTCCTCGTCGTCGGTTCCATCGGACTCGTCGCCGGCGAGGAGCTGCATCGCCTGCGCGTGCCGGTCGTCGCGTGATGACTCGCGGCGCAGCCTGTCGATGGCGCGGTTGCGCGCCGTCGTGATGATCCACCCCGCCGGGCTCGGCGGGACGCCGCTCGACGGCCATCGCTCGAGCGCAGCGAGGAAGGCGTCCTGAACCGCTTCCTCGGCGACGTCGATGTCGCCGAAGAGCCTAATGAGCACCGCCACCGCGCGGCCATGCTCTTCCCGGAAGATGCGCTCGATGTCGCTCAGCGAGGCGCCTCGTTGAAAGGCCGGACCTCGATCGGTAGTGTGGTAGTGCGACTGTACTTCGCCGCCCAGGCCAGCGCGGCGTCGAGGTCCGGCACGTCGATGACGGTGACGCCACCCAGGAACTCCTTCCCTTCGGCGAAGGGTCCGTCGGTGATGAGTATTTCGTCATCCTTGAAGCGCACGATCGTCGCCGTGCTCGGCGGGTGTAGCCCGCCGGCGAAGACCCATTCGCCCCCGGCTTGGAGGTCACGCTTCAGCGAATCGAGCTCGCGCATCATCGGCTCGAGGACCTCGCGCGGCGGAATGTCACCTTGCGGCTGATAGAAGCTCAGGAGATAGCGAGGCATGCGTCGAGACTGGTTGATAGGTCGCAAGGATGACACCCTTGCTTGTGGTCTTGGAGTCCACCAAGCGAAGCGTGGCCGGCACACCGCCCTCGGCGAACAGCCGACGACCGGTGCCGAGGACGACTGGATTGATTGTGAGCATCAACTCATCGACAAGATTGTAGCGCAGCAGCGACTGAAGCAGCACACCGCTGCCGAGGATGACGATGTCCTTGCCGGGCGGCTCGCGCAGCGCGGCCACCTGTTCTTCGGCGCTCCCGGCGAGGAGCTTGGAATTCATCCACGGCAGCGGCTCCTCGAGCGTTCGCGACGCAACGTACTTCAAAGTGTTGTTCAGCACCGGTGTGAACGGGTTGTCCCTGCGATTCGGCCAGACTTTGTAGAAATCCTCGTATGTCCGACGCCCGAACAGCAGGGCGCCCGTCTGCGCCATGCTCTGGCCGACGCCTCTGGCCTGGTCGGCGTCGTTGTAGGGCATCGCCCAGCCGCCGTAGGCGAAGTCGTCGCGGGTATCCTCGTCGTAGCGCCCGGGTGCCTGCATGACGCCGTCGAGGGTAAGGTGAACGAAGGCGGTGATCCGGCTCATATGAATGCCTCGTGGTCGGGAGTCAGCCTCTAAACGAACGGGACGATGCCCGATCGACACCCGCTTCCCGCGACGCTGCTTCGCCTCGATCGTCAGGAATACTGCCCCCGCTTCACGAGACTATGCGAATCTCCGAAACCACTTCACGACTCGTCGTCAGGGACACACCACACGGCCTGTGGTCCCTCGGGCTGGTGTTCGTCATGACGGGCGCCTTCGTCCTTTCCACGCCTTTCTGGTCCGCCGACTGGCGCAGCTTCGGGCCGTGGGAGCGGCTCGCGATGATTGCTATCGGGCTCGGTCACTTCGCCGGCGGTCTCTTCACGACGCTCAGTCCGCGGGCCACCCAGACGGAGCTCGACCAAGCCGCGGGAACCGTGACGCTGCGGGTCCGTCGATTTTGGCCGTTCACTGGGGTCACGGCGCGCTTCCCACTCGCCGAAGCGCGCGCCATCGAGATTGTACGCTCCACCGACAACGACAACGACCCGATGTTCCAGCTCCGGCTGTGGCTCGCCGAGAGCCGCAAGTTCTGGTTACAGGCACAGCCGGTTTACGGGGAGGCACGGGCGATCGACGAGGCGGAGCGTTTACGGAGGTTTCTCGGGCTCGGGAATCTGAGCGCCCCTTGAGCGTTCGCGCGACCGAGGACTTTCGCCGGTGGTCGTTAGGTAGTTCTTCCATTCGCGCTGAGACCGCCCACCGACCTCGTCAGCATGTCATTTCTGCCCTACCAATCACTCACTGTTCAACCCATGTTGAGTGAAACCGGCGGAGAGTTCTCATGGCGACGTGCGAAGTGTGCGGCAACGATTACTACCTCTCGTTCGTGGTGATCGCCGCGGGGGTCTCGCACACCTTCGACAGCTTCGAGTGCGCGATCCAGAAGCTTGCTCCGGTGTGCGGCCATTGCGGCTGCAAGATCATCGGCCACGGAGTCGAGGCCAACGACACCTACTTCTGTTGTGCCCATTGCGCGCACGCGAAAGGAGCGGACTCCATCGTCGACAACGCGTCGCACGCCGCGGTGGGCTGAAACCCGCCCTCCCGGGCCTCCGTATGGCTAACCCATAGGACGGGCTTGCGCCCCGTTGGGCGCGACCGTACCGTGATATGGGAAACCCATAGGACGGCCCATGCCGCAAAAGCTCGAAGTCCAACAGGGCACTCTCGCCCTCATGATCCTCAAGACGCTCGAGGGTCTCGGCCCCCTTCACGGCTATGGCGTCGCCCGCCGGATCGAGGAGGTCAGCAAGAACCGCCTCACGCTCAACTACGGCACCCTCTACCCCGCCCTCCTCAAGCTCGAGCAAGAGGGGTTCATCGCGGCGGAGTGGCGGCAATCCGAGAACAATCGCCGCGCCAAGTTTTACTCGCTCACCGCCGCCGGGCGGAAGCAGCTCGCGCGCGAAACCCGCGAATGGCAGCAGACAGCTGATCTGATCTCCGCCTTCTTCGCGCCCAAGAGGGAGGCACCATGAGCATCTTTGGATCACTCCGCGCCGCGCTCGCGCGCCTCACTGGCACCGTCAGTCGGCGCGAGAGCGACGACGCTGACCTTCGTGAGGAGATGCAGGCTCATCTCCACATGGCGACCGCCGAGAACATCCGGCGCGGCATGAGACCTAACGAGGCTCGGCGCCGGGCACTGCTCGACGCGGGCGGGCTCACCGTGGCCACCGAGGCGGTTCACGACCAGCGCGGACTCCCGTGGCTCGAGAGCGTCGCCGCCGACGTCAAGTACGCGTTTCGCACGTTACGCCACGCGCGCGCGTACACGATCGTCGTCGTCATCACACTTGGACTGGGGATCGGCGCGAACACCGCAATTTTCAGCGTGTTGCGCGGCGTGCTCCTGAAACCCCTTCCGCACCGTGACGGCGATCGGCTGCTGTATCTCCGGCAATCCAGCGACGGCCCGGGGGGCGACAACATCTCCTTCTCGGTGCCGGAGGTGACGGACATTCGCCAGGGTGTGCCGTCGTTAGGTGACATCGCCGAGTACTCGCCCTTCACGTTCACGCTCGAGCGGGCCGACGGCGCGACGCGGCTCAGCGCCGGCCTCGTGACCGGCAACTTCTTCGACATCATGGGGCTGTCGCCCGTTTTGGGGCGGCTCACGCGTCCATCGGACGACGGGCCGGGCGTCCCCCCAGTGATGGTCTTGACCCGGGAGTTCTGGGCGTCGCGATATGGCGCCGACCCAAACATCGTCGGCAAGCAGGTGAGGCTCGACGGTAGATCGGTGACCGTTATCGGCGTCGTCCAGGCGGCGCCGTGGTTCCCGAACCAAGTTGACGCATTGCTCAACATGGTGATCAGCCCACACCATCTCAGCGCGATGATGATTCAGGGGCGGACGCACCGCATGACTGAGATGATCGCGCGGCTCGCTCCCGGCGCGACGCTCCAGCAGACCCGCACCGAGCTCGCGTCGACGTACGCCCGAATGCAGCACGACCACAAGGACGCGTACGACCCGGGTTCGCACTACCGCGTCGCCGTCATTCCGTTCAAGGAAGCGTTAGGCGACCGCGCGCGGCTCACGCTCTGGCTGTTGATGGCCGCGGCCGCGTTCGTCCTGATCATCTCCGCGGCGAACGTCGTCAACCTGACGTTGATGCGGGGCGTCCGGCGCGAGGCCGAGCTCGTCGTGCGCGCCGCCCTCGGCGCCGGTGTCGCGCGCCTCCGGCGCTTGCTGCTCGTCGAGAATCTGATGCTCACGCTTGTGGGCGCGGCGCTCGGTATCCTCGTCGCCCTAGGCGGCCTGCGCCTGCTCATTTCGCTCGCCGCGCGATACTCACCGCGCGCGAACGAGATCCGGCTCGACCTCGCGGTGTTCGGTTTCGCGTTCGGTCTTTCCGTGTTGCTTGCGCTGTTGCTCTCCTACGCCGCCTTTATTCCGAGGGAGGGTACGCTCGCGTCTATCGTGAATGCAGGCTTCCGTCGCATGGCCGGGAGCATCACGAGGCAGCGGGTGCAACGGACTCTCGTTGTCGCGCAGATCGCGGTCTCGGTGATGCTGCTCGCCGGCGCCGGCCTGCTCACGCGCACGATGGTGCAGCTCTCCGAAGTGAGCACCGGTCTCCAGACTGATCAGGTGCTCACGATTCAGGTCCCTCTGCTCAAGTTCAGCGCGCCCGATGGCGCTACCGACAACGCGTCGTTGTACCGGGCGATCATGGCCGCGGACATCGACAACAAGGTGCGCTACGGCCAGATGCGTCGCGAAATCATGGCGCTTCCGGGCGTGCTGGACGTCGGACTTGGCTCGACGACACCGCTGCACGGCGCCGAGGCCGTCTTCGAGGTCAAAGCCGAGGGCAAGGCGCTCGCCGTCGGCGAGGCCGTGCCGCGCGCATCGATCCGTACTGCCGACCCGACGTACTTCCGTGCCGCGGGGATCCCAGTCGTCGCGGGGCGCGCGTTCGAGTTGACCGATGGCTCGACCGCCGCGCACGTAGTAATCGTCAACCGCGCCCTCGCCGACAGACTGTTTCCTAACGAGGATCCGGTCGGCAAGCGGATCGCGCTCACCGGCGAGCTGCTCAAGTTCTCGCCGCTCAGTGGCGACTGGCGCACGATCGTGGGCGTCGTCGGCAACACGAAGGATGGAAGCCTCGATGCGCCACCGACTCCGGCGATGTTCAGCCCATTCTCGCAAGAGTTGGCGCTCGGCGGCGCGATCGTCATGCGCACCGGCGCCGACGCCGAGCTCCTCGCCGCGTCGGCCACGAAGGTGGTGCGTAAGATCGCGCCGAACGCCGCGATCGAGCACGTGCTCACCGTAGCGCAGCTCAAGGACGAGACTCTCGCGCCGCGGCGATTGAACGCGGCCCTTGTCTCGACGTTGGGAATCCTCGCGGTGCTCATCGCGACAGTCGGGATCGCCGGCGTACTCGCGTTCTCGGTGAGCGCGCGCACGCAGGAGATCGGCATCCGCATGAGCCTCGGCGCCGACCGCGCGCGGGTCGAGCGGATGATTCTCGGTGAAGGGGGGCTCCTGCTCGCGATCGGGCTGACGTTAGGCGTGATCGGGGCGTTTTTCGGCGCGAGTGTTATTCGCGGGCTGCTCTTCGGCATCGCGCCGCACGATCCGACGACGTTCATCGTCGTCGCCATCGGGATGGCCGCGATCGGCCTCGGTGCGTGCTGGATTCCGGCGCTCCGCGCGGCGCGGATCGATCCGGCGATCACGATGCGGTCGAGCTAGGAGGATGGCGTGCGACTCGACCTGGTTGTTCACATCCTCGCCGGCGCCGTTGGAATCCTCTCGGGATATGTAGCGCTGTCGGTGGCGAAGGGCGCCGGACTCCATCGCCGCAGCGGGATGGTCTTCGTCTACGCGATGACGACGATGGCCCTGATGGGGACGACGATCGCCTTCGCACGCGATGTCGCCCCTTGGGCGAATGGCCCCGTTGGTTTGTTGACTGCGTACCTGGTGATTACGGGCCTAACGACCGTCCGCCAACCGCCCGCCGAGCGGTCGCGACAGTTCGAGGTCGCCCTGCTGCTGCTCGTCGTCGCGGTGACGTTGACGTTGTTGACCTTTGGCGTGCGAGTCCTCGCCAGCCCGACGGGTAAGCTCTACGGAATGCCGGCGCTTCCCTTCCTCATCTTCGCGGGGATCGGGCTGTTGGCGGCCACTGGCGATCTGCGCCTCATCCATGCGGGCGGCGTGCAAAGCATTCGTGGCGCACGACGACTCGCCAGGCACCTCTGGCGCATGTGCACCGCGCTCCTGATCGCGGCGTTCTCCTTCTTCCTCGGCCAGGCGAAGGTCATCCCGAAGCCGATTCGGATCGTCCCGTTGCTCTTGATTCCACCGTTGATCGTGCTCGGAGCGCTGGTGTATTGGCTCTGGCGGGTGCGGTTCAAGCGGAGTCTTCGCGGGATCGTCGTGCGTGTCGGAAATACGCTTCTCGTTGACCGCGAAAGCGTGAGCGCGGACTAATGCGGACGAACTTGTCGATAAGCCGACCACAGGCCCGCCGAACCGCGCTTCTCTATCTACTCATGGGCCTCCCCGGTCCGCTGACGCTCATGTATCTCCCGCACACGTTCGTCGTCTCCGGCGACGCGACCGCGACGGCCCAGCGGCTCGCGGACGGCATGCAAACGTATCGCTGGTTGGTGTTGAGCGATCTCATATCGCCGATCTTCTTTCTCCTGCTTGCCTGGAACCTGTACAACCTCTTCGAGCAGGTCGACCGGAAGCAGGCCAGGCTCCTCGTCACCTTCGTCGTGGTGTCGGCCGTGTTGGGGCTGGTCGACGCCGTCGTACTGATGGCGCCACTCGAGCTGCAGAGTGGAGCGGCCTTCCTCTCAGCGTTCAACAAGACTCAACTCGACGCGCTGACGTTGGGCACCTTCAAGGTGCGCGACGCGCTGCTCGTGGTCGATGAATCGTTCTGGGGATTGTGGCTGCTGCCGTTCGGCGTCCTGGTCATCAAGTCCGGCTTCATTCCGAAGATCATTGGCGTCTTTCTCATCGTCGGCTGCTTCGCGTGGCTCACGCTGAGCTTTTTGGGTATCGTGTTTCCCCACGCGCACCGGGCGAGCGACATCGCGTTCTACTTCGTGCAGCCGGGTGAGCTGTCGATTCTGCTCTGGTTGCTGGTCAAGAGCCTCCCTCCGCTGCCGACTCGATTCATCAGACTTGCACGAACTGGAGGATGACATGGGCACGGCAAGCGCAGTCGTCGCACCGGCGTCGGGCAGCCGGCTTCGGATCTGGCTCGGCGTACTCCTCGTCATCGCGGGGTTGTGCGGCCACCTCTTCGCGGCGCGCGCGATCGGTGGTTACTACATCGCGTATCGCGATCACATCGGCGGCTTCGTCCTCATTGCTCTCGTCACCGGAGCGATCATTTTGCCGCTCGGGTGGCGCTTCTGGAAACGGCGTCCCGATATCGCGGTGTTGACTCTCGGCGCGACTCAGGCGATCGTCGGCTTCGTGATCTACCTCTTTCGCTACCACGTTTAGCGTGATGATTTCGATTCGTGAAGCGATGTTTTGGCACTGCAGTCTCGAAGCGTTCGCGCGGAATTACACGAGCTCGGACTACTTCTGCATTTCGGCCCGAAGGCTCGTTTCGAGCGCCTGATCTTCACGAACGACCACAAGAAGGGCCGAACAAACACGGTCGGTGTCCGTCCGTGAGTCGTCCGTGTAAGTCCGAGCGCACGCTTCTGCCATGCGCGGAGTCGTAACATGGCCGCTACTGAGTGGTGGCAGCGCGGGCCCATCGACGGTGTACCGGCGGTGCTTCAACCCGTCGCTCACATTTTGTTGCAAGTGCGCGAAAGCGTTCTGGAAATCGTCCCAGGACTCACCCAGGCCGAATGGAATGCACGGCCGGGCGGCGTCGCGTCGGCTGCGTTCCACGTCCGTCACATCACTGGCGTGATCGATCGGCTCTTCACCTATGCCCGCGGTGAAACGCTGAGCGACGCACAGTTCACGGCGTTGCGGGCCGAGGGCGCGCTGATGGCCGAGGCGGAGGTACCGAGCGCGCTCGCCGCGTTATGCGCGCGCGTCGATGCCGCGCTCGCCGAGCTTCGCACCGTCGACGTCGCCACCCTCGGCGACTTTCGCGCCGTTGGACGGGCACAGCTGCCGTCGACAGTGATTGGGTGTCTGGTGCACGGCGCCGAACATGCGATGCGCCACGTTGGTCAGCTCTCGGTAACGACACGCGTCGTGCGTTCTGGAGTTGCCTAACGCGGCAGCGCGACGGTGCCCGTGAAGGGCCCGATCAGCTGGCGGCGCCACCACGCACCCGTTGCTCGCTTGGTCGAGTCGTCGGTGAACGAGTACTGCCAGAGCACGGTTCGCACGAGCGTCGGTGGGTTGCCGCCAAACGGGTCGGAACGGAAGAGGCGCAGCACACTCGGGCTCCCTTGCGTGAGCCGGAGCTGCGCGTTGACGACCCACTGCGACTGCTGCCATGGACCTAACGACGCGAACCAGAGATTCCAGTCGAAGCGCGGCTGGAAGGGCGCGTAGATTCCCGGCCGCTCGCGCACGTCCTGCGGCTTGTAGCGGAATGGGTAGGCGATCCAGGTCGTGCCGTCACGGCTGCCCTGAAACTCGATCTCGTAGCGTCCCTCGGTCATCACCGCGAACAGCCCGTATGCGTTGGCGATGCGAAAGGGGGCGAGGAGCTGCGCTGGCAGTCCGAGAATGGGCACGTCGGGAATGAACGACATGACGGTGACGTAGAGTAATACGCCTAACGTCGCCGTCTCGACGTGTCGCGCCCAACGGGGTCGGCGCCTGACGGTCTTGGCAACAGTCGGGAGACGGAGGCGTAGCCGCGCCAGCGTCTGGTCGTCGAGCAACAGCACGCCAAGGAGGAGCACGAGGTAGTTGAGAAAGGCGTAGTTCGCCGTCGCGATGATCGAGAGCTGAAGCCCGGTGACGATCACGAAGCACACAACCCGAAATGGCCGTCGGAGCCAGAGCATCCACACGAGCACCAACTCGACGAGTAGGGTGAAGATCACCGTGCCGGCGTGGAACCAGTGCGGCCAGTGCTCGACGTACCATCCGAGCCAGGTTGGCAACGGTCCATTCTGATAGTACTCGTCCATCGCCGTGAGATTGCGCCAGTGCGGATCACCGCTGGCGAGCTTCACGATCCCCGACTCGAAGTAGATCCGGAACCATTCCCAGCGCAGCATGAAAACGCTGAACCGCGACGGCGGATCGGACGCACCGAGCTTCGGCCGGATTCCGCGCGGCGCGAACCAGCAGGCGATGAAGCCCGCCTCGAGGAGCATCCCGTCCGACTGATACGAGGAGAAGTCCTGCAGCGCGGCGACGCACGACAGGAACAGCGCGGTGCAGAAGATCGTCGTTAGGCGTGGGCTGACGTTCGCCGTCAGGAGCAGCGAGCAAAGGATCCCGGCCGCGACGACGATCGTGAGTGCCCAGTCTCCGGCGCCGAGCCAAAGGAGTGTCGGCGCGTACCAGATCGCGCGCAGCGTTCCGAGGACGCCGCGAGCGTTGTGGAGGTACTCGCCCGCCGGCAGGATCCCACGCTCCCCGATGAGTCCGTGGATCTGAAACGCGAGCGAGTAGAACGCGGAGAGAAAGATCAGGCCCAGGCCGCGCAGGACGATCCAGCGGGGCCAAAGATAGGTGGAGGGGGGGTTATCCTGAGTCGCGAGAAGGCGTTCGAGGCGCATTTCCCGAGATGAGGCTAGTTTCTGCGACCGGCGACGGCTTCAACGTAGGGCCTCCATCAGCGGCTTGATAGCTGAAACGGCAGGAATCCGCACTGAAACCGCGCGGACAAAAGACAACTGCGCCGAGTCTGTTTGGTCTTTGCAAGTTCAGCGTTGTTTCGGTGTCGTTTCAATGTTCATCCGTGTCAAACCGTCGATGTCCGCGGTTCACCGAGCGTCGTACGGAAAGAAGAATCTGACCGGCGATCAGCCAAGCGGAGGACGTCCAAGTGGAGAGATTCATCCAGGATCTGAAATACTCGCTGCGCATGCTCCGACAGCAGCGCGCGTTCACCTTCGCCGCGGTCGCAGCGCTCGCGCTGGGAATCGGCGCGACGACGGCTGTGTTCTCAGTGGTCGACACGATCTTGCTGCGGCCATTTCCTTACCCCGATCCGGGCCGGATCGTGCTGTTCATGAACACGTCACCGAATGGCTCAGGTGGCGGCGCGTCGCCTGTGAAGTTCGCGCACTGGCGGCGACAGACAGAGGTGGTGCAGGACGCGGCGGCGTTCCGCAACGTGACGGTCAACTACACCGGCGGCGAGCTCCCGGAACAGGTGACGTCGGGGAACGTCACCGAGGGTTTCTTCCGACTGTGGGGTGCGAAAACTTTGCTGGGGCGCACCTTCTCGGCCGACGAAGATCTCCCGAGCGGCCCGCGCGCCGCGGTGCTGTCGTACGGTTGGTGGACGCGCCGCTTCGCCTCCGACCCCGCAATTGTCGGCAAGACAATTCAGCTCAGCGGCGATCCATACGTCGTCGTCGGCGTGCTGAGCCGCGGCTTCGATCCGTCGGAGTTCATCGACACGCCCGACGTATACACCGACTTCCAGATCGACCCCAACACGACCGAGGGAGCGCATTATTTCCGATCGGCGGCGCGGCTCAAACCGGGCGTGACGCTCGCGCAAGCGCAGGCGAAGCTGCGGCAGTCTGCGGACGAGTTTCGTCAGAAGTTTCCCAACGGTATCGGCAAACAAGCGAGCTTCAGCGTCGAGCCGATTCAGAATGTGTTCGTGCGGAACTCGCGATCGCTGCTCGTGATTCTCCTCGCGGCGGTGACCGGCGTTCTGCTCATCGCCTGCGCGAACGTCGCGAATCTCCTGCTCGTGCGGTCGACGGTTCGCAAGCGCGAGATGGCGATCCGTGCGGCGATGGGCGCAGCGCGTGGGCGCATCATTAGACAATTGATAACCGAGAGCGTGCTGCTCTCGTTGATTGGCGGAGTGCTCGGCCTCGCGCTCGGTTTGTTTGGTATTCGCTCACTGCTGGCGATCAACACTGCCGGCCTCCCGCGGCTAGGCGACAACGGCTCGGCCGTGCAGCTCGATTGGCGACTGTTGACGTTCACCGCAATCGTTTCGATCGGTACCGGGTTGATCTTCGGCGTGATTCCCGCACTGCACGCGTCGCGGGAGGACCTGAGCGGTACGCTCCGCGACGGCACGGGCGCGTCGGGCGGCGGGAAGAGCCAACGGATTCGCTCATCGTTGGTGGTGCTCGAGATCGCGCTGGCGTTGACGCTCGTGATCGGCTCGGGGCTCCTGATTCGCACCACGCTCGCGTTGCAAAGTGTGGCGCCCGGGTTCGATCCGAACAACGTGCTCACGATGCGGATGTCGTTCACGGGCCCGCGATTCCAGAGCGCGGCGTCGGTCGATCAGACGATCAACGCGGGGATCGATGGTCTGCGTCGCCTGCCTGGTGTGATCTCCGCGAGTGCCGCGTGCTGTCTCCCGCTCGAGGGTGGCTACGGACTCGGCTTCAAGGTGGTCGGCCGGCCGGTCGAGCCCGGACAGGGTCAGAATACCGGAGGCGCCGAATGGATCACTGTGTCCCCCGGGTATTTCGAGGTCTTTAAAATCCCGGTCATTCGTGGCCGCACTTTCACCGATCGCGATACCAAGGCGTCGACGCCGGTTGTGATCATCAACCAGGCGATGGCGAAGGAATTCTGGAAGACGGGCGACCCACTGAGCGACGTCCTCACTATCGGCCGCGGCGGAATGCCCGAGTTTGCGAGCGAGCCTGATCGCCAGGTCATCGGGATTGTCGCTGACAGTCACGACGATGGGCTCAACCAGGAGGCGAGCCCAAAGATGTTCGTCCCACAAGGACAGATCCCGGATCAGGTCAACGCGTTGAACAATCGCATCTCGACCATGTCGTGGATGGTTCGCACGCGAGCGACGCCACTGTCGGCGAGCGCGGCGGCGCAGGAGGCGCTGCGGAAGGCGACCGGCCTCCCCGTCGCCGACATCCGGTCGATGAGTCAGATAGTCTCCCGGTCGACGTCGCGAACGCAGTTCAATACGCTGCTGATGACGGTGTTCGCGCTCTCGGCGCTGACGCTTGCCGCCATTGGCATCTACGGCGTGATGGCGTACTCAGTGCAGCAGCGGACACGTGAGATCGGCGTTCGACTCGCGTTAGGCGCGGAGCCCGGGGCGGTGCGAGGGATGGTGGTGTTGCAGGGGATGCGTCTGGCGCTGATCGGCGTCATCATCGGCGTCGTCGCGGCTTATGGGCTTTCGCGGTACCTGAGTACTCTTTTATTCGGCGTCCAGGCGCGAGATCCGCTGGTGTTCGTCGGCGTGCCGGTGTTGCTCGCCGTCATCGCGTTGCTCGCGGTGTGGGTGCCGGCCAGTCGGGCGAGCCGCATCGATCCACTTGGAGCGCTTCGATCTGCCTAACGTGGAGTTGGATGACTCGACGTCCCCACCGCGGTCTCGATTTCCGTGAGTAGCCTGATGTTCGGCGTACGGCGCTCACGGAAAGCGATTCTGCTGCTGTTGCTTGCCGCGTGTCGAGATGCCCTCAGTCCGTTTCCGAATGACGCTCGCCCGTTGGTGCCTACGCCGATTCAGTACGCGACCTGGTGGCGCATGACCGAGGCGTGCGCCCGTCGGAGCGGGGATTTCAACGCCATCCGCTGGTACAACGTCCTCGGCGATGTGATCAGGGTCGATGGCGAGGACTACATTG
>DATEHJ010000171.1:0-7048 GCA_035279645.1 Gemmatimonadaceae bacterium | reverse complement strand
TCCGAGTCGTTCGCGGGCGAGACGTCACCGACGCTGATCGCGCCGAGACATTGCCTGTGGCGCTCGTGAATGAAGCATTTGTGAAACGATTCTTCCCTGCCGGCGATGCGATCGGTCGCCGCGTCGACGCCGGCCGTGGCTAGGCGACCGTCGTCGGCGTGCTGCACGATGGGAAGTACGACCGGCTCGATGAGCCCCTTCATCCCGTGGTGTATGTGCCGACATCCCAGTGGTTCCTTCCGGCTATGACGATCCACGTTCGCGCGCCTGGCGATGTGCGTGCGCTCGCCGAACCGGTGCGCCGGGTGCTGGCGTCGGTGAACGTGGACCTTCCCGCGGCGCAGGCGCGCACGCTCGCCGAGCACATCTCGGCGTCGACCTTCGTCCCTCGCACGGGCGCGATGGTCGTCGGGGCGTTCGCGCTCATGGCGCTTCTGCTCTCCGTGATCGGCCTTTACGGCGCGCTCGCCTTTGCCGTGGCGCTCAGGTCGCGCGAGATCGCGCTCCGGCTCGCGCTCGGCGCGCAGCAAAGCGCGATGGCGGCGCGCGTCATCCGGCAAGCGTTGGCGATCGCCGGGGCCGGCATCGCCACGGGCGGAGCGCTCGCTTTCGTTGGCGGCTCGCTGGTCCGCGCGAAGATTCCGCTGGTGGCGCCAGGCGACCCACTGATTGCCGTCGGTACGGCGCTGGTGCTGCTCATCGTGACGGCGATTGCCTCATGGATTCCGGCACGACACGCGATGCGCGTCGATCCGGCGGTTGCCTTACGAGCGGATTGATGTACAAGCGCGCCCTTGGCGGATGAGCGATGCCGCTTTCGACCGCATCGTGCGGACGCATGGGGAGGCTCTTTCGCGCTTTGCGTGGGGATACGTCGAGAGCGCGGCCGACCACGATGATCTGATGCAGGATGTTCTCATCGCGATATGGCAGGCGCTGCCGCGTTTCCGCGGTGCTTCGTCTGAGAGAACCTTCGTGTTCCGAATCGCCCACAATAGAGGCTGCTCATTCGTAGGGGGGCGCCGCGAGCACGATCCGCTGCCGACAGATGCGCGGATCGCCGACCCTCATCCCAGCCCCGATGAGGCGCTGGACGCGGCGCGTCGTCGCGAGCAGTTGGCGCGAGCGGTGAGGAGGCTGCCGGACACACAGCGTCAGGCGGTGCTTTTGCGCCTCGAGGGATTCTCATTGAGCGAGATCGCAGCCCTGCAGGCGACGTCGGAAGCAAATGTCTCAGTGCGATTGACGCGTGGCCGTGATCGACTGCGCGAGCTGCTGGGAGGAATCGACCGATGATGTCGACGAGTGGATGGTCGGAGTGGGAGGAGCTGTGGCGCGGCGACCGAACCTCGCCGGCGCGACTCGAGGAATTCATTGAGCGCACGAAGCGGGCACGGCGCAGTCTCATGGTCCTACGCGTTGTTCCCGGGCTCCTCGCATTCGTCGCGCTCGGCGTAGTCGCGGCAGCGCTGCGTCATGCGGGCAACGCCTTCGAGATCACGTTAGGCGTCGTCGTTGCCGTCGGCATCATCGCGGTGTGGCTCATGGACGTCGGCAACCAGAGGCGATGGGCCGAGAAGGTCGATGCACCCGCCGAGGAGTACCTCGCGATGCGCCGCGCGCTCTGCGCTCGCCGGCTTCGATTCGCGAGCCTCGCGATGATCGTCACGGCGCTCGACCTCGTCTTTCTTATTCCATGGTGGATTGGCGGGTTCAGGATTCACGGCGCGGGCTTTCACGTCATGCAGCTCCTGACGCTCTGGGGGCCGCTGGCGCTCATGCTGGCGTTTGTTGCCTGGACGGTTCGGCTGCGGCGCCGAGCGCGCGCCGAGCTGGCGCGGCTGTCACTGCCTAACGCCGCATAGGCGCTGATGATCCGCTCGCGCTATGCGGGCAGGTCGCCGACCGCCGCGATTGGGACTCCATCGCGCTCGCACCACCACGCCCCATCGCGATAGCCGAGCGGGTGCGCCGGATGCCGCGGACAGGCGGGCCAACTCGTGTCGAGGAAGTTGTCGTGGAAGTACTGCTGCACGTCCTCGACCAGCTTCTCGCACCGCGCCGCGATGCCCAGCGTCTCGACATTGGCCGCGGCGTCGTGAACGATCGCTGCATAACGAGCGCCAAGCGTTCGAACGACGTCCTGTTCGAGCAGCGGGACCAGCTCCCGCAAACCAAAGGCCTCCGACGGCACCACTCCTCCTCGCTTGGCTAGCGTCCGGCGCGCTTCACCCAAAAAGTGTACATCAGGCTCTCCTGCGGCGGCACCTCGGCGCCGGCGCTCTCGTACAGTCGCCGCGCGGCCAGATTCCCCCGATCGGTGAGCACCCACGCCTCGGTGCACGAAAGCTCCTCGGCGAGCTCGATGAGACAGTTCAATAGTTGCTTGCCAAGCCCTCGCTCCCGATGCGTCTCGGCAACGGACACCTCGTTGATCCAGAGTTGCGGCGGCTTATCCGGATGGACGTAGTGCACCGCGGACGCCATTCCGACGACGAGATCATCGTCGAGCGCGACGGCCAGATGATGTCGCTCGTCCGCGAAGAACTCGACCGTCCAACGCACATCCGGGTCGTGATCGAAGACACTGGGCGCGACACGCGTCAACACGCTCGACTCGTTGCGACCGAGCAACCGAACATGAATCATGCCGACAATGTACGACCGGTTTGACGCGTGACGAGAGAAAGGCTATCGTCGGCCGATGAGCTTCCTTCTCAGTCATCGCCCGGTGTGGATCGACGACATCGTGAAGGACGTCCGATTCGCGCTGCGCATCTTCGGTCGAGCGCCGGTATTCACCGGCGCGGCGGTATTGACGATCGCGCTCGGCATCGGTGCGAATACAGCAATATTCTCGGCGGTGAACGCGGTTGTCCTCCGGCCGCTGCCCTTTCCGCATCCCGAGCGACTCTATCTCCTGGCGGAGGAGAATGCGCCGCGTGGATGGCACCAGCAGATGGTGTCGACCGCGAACTATCTGGATTGGCGCGACGGTGTGAGTGCATTCGAAGGGCTCGCTGCGTATGAGTATTCCGCCTCCACCGTCACGCTCTCCGGCATGGGCGACAGTCGCCGTACGCGCGTGGTTTTCGTGACGGGGAATCTGTTCGCGACGCTCGGCGTCCGCGCGCAGATCGGACGCACTCTCGAGGATGGAGAGACGTGGAGCTCGACGCCGGCAACGCTCGTGTTGAGCGACGCGATGTGGACGCGCGAATTCGGGCGCGATCCGTCAGTCATCGGCCGGACGATCACACTCGACGGCAACGCGACGCAAATCGTCGGCGTCATGCCGCCGGCGTTCGCGTTCCCGTACGACAACGTCGACGGTTGGCTCTCGTTCCGGTGGGACGCGGGCGTGCGCTCGAAGGAGCTCTGGCGGCGCGAGCGCTGGCTCCGTGTTGTCGGCCGCCTCGCACCTAACGCGTCACTCGAAGCCGCGACAGCGCAGCTCGCCACTGTCAGCGCGCGTCTCGCGCGCGACTATCCGCTGACGAACGCGAACACCGGGGCGAGCATCGTGTCGCTGCACCGCTATCTCGTCGGCGACACGCGCACGCCGCTCTTCGTGCTCCTCGGCGCGGTCGCGATGCTGCTCGTCATCGCATGCGTGAACGTTGCGAACTTGCTGCTGGTTCAGGCAGCGGGTCGACAGCGCGAGCTCGCGCTGCGCCTCGCACTCGGTGCCGCTCGCGGGAGGCTCATCCGGCAGGTCATCACCGAAAGCCTCCTGTTGTCGGTAATGGGCTCGGCGGGCGGATTGGCGTTAGGCATCGCCGGGACCCGCGCGTTCGTCGCGCTGCAGCCCGCTGGACTCCTCCGTGTTCAGTCATTCGGCGTCGACGCGACGGTGATGATATTCGTCGCGCTCATCTCGACGGCGACGGGGGTGCTGTTCGGTCTCGGTCCGGCACTCTGGATTCGGAGACGCGACCCGGGTGACGTGCTCAAACAGGACGCGCGAACCGGGACGCAGAGCGGAGCAATGCGCCAGTGGGCGGATATGCTCGCGGCGGCCGAGGTCGCGTTGGCGTTGCTCATGACGACGGGCGCCGCACTCCTCGTCGGCAGCGCGCGGCGACTCGCGAACGTCGATCCCGGCTTCGACGCGCGCGGCGTCCTGATGACCGGATACGAGCTGTACTCGCACGCGTACGATTCGGCCCAGTATCGCGATGCGTTTCATAACGAGCTGCTTGCGCGGGCACGACGGATCCCGGGCGTCACGCACGTCGCGTTCGGATCGACGCCGCTCGAGCCGAATCTCTGGCGGAGCGGCGTCGTGGTCCGCGGGCGACCGGCGCTTCCGTCGATCGAGGCGCCGCACATGTATGGGTCGCCCGACTGGCTCGCGACGTTAGGCATTCCGCTCCGGCGTGGACGCTTCTTCACCTCGGATGACCGTCGCGACCCGTCGCGAATCGTCGTCAACGAGACGTTCGCGAGAATGTTCTTCCCCGGTGAGGACGCCGTCGGACAGCAGGTGTCGTTTACGAAAGAGAAATATGGGCAGACGACGTTCACGATCATCGGCGTCATCGCCGACGTCCACGAGACCGCGCTGCTCGCGCCGCCCGGGCCATTGGTCATCGATCAATTTCTCGGCTTCAGCGGTCCGCGGCTCCTGATTCGAACGAAAGGCGATCCAAACGCTGTCGTCGCACCGCTGCGCTCCATTCTCCGGGAGATGGATCCGGCGCTCGCACTGACGTCGGAGCGGCCCCTGACGGTGCTGCGCGACCAGGAGATGGCGCGCTCGCGATTCTTCGCTGCCGTGCTGCTGGCGTTCGCCGTCGTCGGTTTGGTGTTGGCGGCGATCGGGATCTACGGTGTTCTGTCCCACATCGCCCGCAGCCGCAGCCGCGAGATGAGCATTCGCATCGCTCTCGGCGCTGACCCGTCGCACGTCCGCTGGTTGGTCGTCAGGCATGGCGCCGCCATCACGGCCGCCGGTCTCCTCGTCGGGATGGTCGTCTCGCTGGCGTCGACGCGTGTCCTCTCGGCGCTCCTGTTCGACCTATCGCCTAACGACCCGGTGATCCTCGGCGGTGTCATTCTCGTCCTCGCGGCGGCATCGGGGCTCGCCTCGTTCATACCAGCGTCGCGAGCGGGTCGTGCGGATGCCATGGACGCGCTCCGCGCGGACTAGGCCTCGGCGGTGCCGCCAAACGGGATCAACGCCGAAAGGTGCCGGTCTCGAGAAAATGGACGACCTGCGCGATGACTTTCGGTGCCGCCATCAGCAGCGGATGCCAGTACGGCATGACGAGGAAGTCGCTCATGCCTTCGACCCGCGCGCGCTCGACGCGAACCTTGCCGTCGTTGGCGTCGCCAAGGATGGCGGAGAAAACGGGATTGTAGCTCCGATTGCCGGCGATGACGCCGAGGTCGAAGGGCGCGGGCGGTAACTGCCCGGGGACACCGCGGAGGCCCGTGCCGAGCTGCCGCCCGGCCGGACCCGTGAATTGCTGGAAGACCCAGCCGAAGAAGGGAACGGTCGGCAGCACATCGGCAAGCTCACTGCCGTCGTTAGGCGGCCCGAGCATCACCGCGCGATGGACGCGCGTGGCCGCCAGGTGCCCGCGAGCCACTGCTACGCGCAGCAAGATGCCGCCGAGCGAGTGCGTCACGAAGTCCAGTGGGCCCTCGGCGTGCCAACGGTCAATCTGGCGCGCTACCCCGGCCGCCAGTGTCTCGATGTCGGCGACGCGCGAGGGGTAGTCGATGTTCAAAGTGGCATAACCACGCGGCGTGAGCGCGCGCTCCACCGGGCGCATCGAGCGCGCGGTGCGCCCGAGCCCGTGGAGCAGCACCGCTCTACGCTGCTGCGTCACGCGCGCATGTGAGAAGCGTGCCCCAGCTCTCGACGGTCAGCACTTTGGATCCGCGACTCCTGCCGCTGGGCGCAAAGTGAACCGGGTACATGCCGGCTGCCCGCGCGCCTGCTACGTCCGTATCCATGCGATCGCCAACGAACCAGATGTCGCGCGGCGGAATGCCGAGCAGAGCGGCAGCCGTCTCGAAGAGCAGCGGGTTGGGTTTCCGGACCGCGTACTCGGCCGACGAGACGATGATCGAGACGTGATCGACCAGCCCGTGCTTCGCCAGCTCGTGCTGGATCACCTCGCCGCGAAATGAGGAATTGCTAACGACGCCCATCTTGCAGCCGAGGCGATGCAGATCGTGCAACACCTCGCGCACACCAGGCATCGGCCGCGTCATGACGGACGCGTCCCAGAAGGTGAGCTCCAACTCATGCAGCGGACGCGCGAAACGGACGCCAAAGTAGTCGTAGATGAGCCGAGTGATGGACGGCCAAGGGGTCTCGATCTGCAGCTGGTCACGCCGATCGCTGACCTCGCGCGTAACGCGATCGACCCGCGCGAGGATCGCGTCCCGCGTCACGTTAGGCGGCCGGTGCGCAACGTTTGCCAGCAGTGCGTCGACGCCGGGGCGTACGTCGAACGCCACTTCCTCGACAAGTGTGCCGCCATAGTCGAAGAGCAGGCCGCACGGACGCGGCCTCCCGGCCTCATTCATCGATTTGCAATGAAGTGCGCATCAAAGAGCAATGGATCGGACATGAGAGGCTAATCGGCTGACGTTAGCGTCGCGGTAACGCCCACGGGAGGCCCCGATGAAAGTGGATCGATTGGCAGTGTCAGTCTCGGAGATGAACGTCACTCCCATGCTCGATGTCCTGCTGGTGCTCCTCGTCATGTTCATGGTGATGAGCATTCGCCTGCACCGAACCGTCGACGCGAGTCTGCCCGTTCCGTGCACCGGCGCATGTGGAGCGTCGGCGCAAATCGTCCTCGAAGTGCTTCCGGGCCCCGTCTACAAGATCAACCGAGTCATCGTGCCCACGGCTGCGCTGGGCGACACGATCGCCAGCATTTACGCGTCGCGTCCGGAGAAGATCATGCAAGTCGCTGGGTATCCGGGCGTCCAATATCAGGACGTCGTGTCGGCGATGGACATCGCCAGGGGTGCCGGCGTCACCGTGCTCGGCATCGCGCCTCGCGAGAGCTATCTCAAGAAATAG
>DATEHJ010000170.1:0-2712 GCA_035279645.1 Gemmatimonadaceae bacterium | reverse complement strand
TCATCGCTTCACCATAGGCGCGGAGTTCACGAGGGGCGCGCTGGCGAGCACGCAGCTGCAGGTCGGCGCGGTGGTCTTCTGAGAAGAGTTTCTCACGCGCTAGGAGCAAACGATCGTCAGGCAGAACCGTATTCATAGCGTCGGCAGTCGATTCCTTCTTTTCGAGGACAACCGATGCGAATGGTTTCGCGAACGCTGATGGCGGCCAGCGTGAGCCTGGTCCTGAGCGGGTGTGGTGGCTTCTCGCCGGGCTACAGCCACCGCGCTCGCCCAGGAGAGCGACGGGCACTGCAGTGTGACGGCGACGAGGTTCTGGAGGTGTTCAATCCCCTCGTACAGAACGTCGACATCTATGTATATGCCGACAACGGCGCCCCGCAGTTCTTCATTTCCGCTGGCCAAGGCGCGTCGACGATCCCCCTCGCGGGCACGAAGTACGAGCACCGGTACGCCGGGTTCGAAGCGCGCGTCGGGAACAACGTGGCGAGCGATGTCCGGATCACTCGGCAGTGCGAGAAGCGCTCGAGCTAACCGGTGTTCCGCCGCGTTGAACCTGCGCTTGGTTGTGAGCTTATGGCCCTATCTGCCTTTGCGCGGTTTGGGCAATTTCGTTGCTGTGGCTCGTGGGCTAAGTCTTGGGATGACCTTTGCGTCACGTTGGTGAGCTAACAAATGAGACTCACGGTCCAGTGTAGGGAGGGCTGCGGATTCGCGCCGCCTTCCTCACTGGGTCAATCGGCCTTACAATGGCGAGACGACATTCGACTGAGCTCCTGCCTAACGACACTCGACCCCGACCGATGGTCTCACCCCAGATGACGCCGACCGAGTTTGCGGCGGCGCGACATCGACTCGGGTGGACGCTGGTCGAAGCCGCCGTCGAGTACAACCTGACCCCCAACGTCATCGAGGGGTTCGAGAGTGGCTCGGTCAAAATACCGAAGGCGATCGCGCGCGACATCCGCTTTCGCTGCGCATTCCGCGAACGACAGGACGTGCTCGCGGCGAGCGGCCTTTCGGAGTGCTCCATACTGAACGATCTCGATCGTGCTGCGATCGGAAAGACGGGGAATGATCTCACCGATGCGTACGAAGCCATGCTCGAACACGTGAAATCGTGTTCGCTCTGTCGCGAACGAAGCGAGTACGCCGATAGTCACGGTCCGCCGATGCCGGAGATTCCGACTTCGAAGCTCTTTCGCATCTTCGAGTGGAGCAACTCGTTGTTGAATCGGCTACCCGTCGCGATTCGGCCCCCCGAGGGCAAAGCTGGCAACGGGCGGCGCATCGGTTTTGGCATGGGCGCAGCACTCTCGGCCTTTGCGTGCACGGTGGCACTGCTCTTCACGATCAGTCGTGCGATTCATCTTGGCTGGCAGCTTCCATCGGGGCGGGATCTCGCTTCGCTTGGCGTCATCCTGCTAGCCTATTTCGTTGGGTTTTATCTCGCGGGCTGGATCTGGGATGCCCTGCGCCCCATTCACGATCGCTTCATTGGATACGTCCTTCGCTTTGGGCTCGCCGGCGTCGCGATCTATGGAGCGTTCGCAGTCGCCATTCCCGTTTTCGACGACAATCACATGTCGTTCGCGGACTCGCTTGGGTTCGTCGAAACCATCGGCGGACTTTGGGCGCTGATCGGCGCGGGTCTATGGGTCAAGGATCGCGTCTGGGGAAAGCTTGCAAGACGTTAGGCACGCTCGGCCGACGGGCTAGAGGATTTCGCACCACCAATCTGCGCGGCGCCAGAGGAATGTCCAACTGAGCATCTCTCAATCATGGGCGAACGTCGAGACGCACGACGAGCTCGCGCGGAATCGGCATGATGAGAAACTCCTGACGGGGCAGAATATCCGGCGGCTGATAGCTGATCTCGGGATCGAGGCCGCGATAGTTCGTCCTGGTGACGAGATTCCGCCCCGCGACCGTGAGATCGGCGTCGACGCCGAGGTAGCGCGAACCGGCCGGCGGTATCGTCCAGCGGACGGCAATTTCGCGAACCCTCATGAACGACGCGTCGTCGGTGAAGCCGGTTGCGGACAGGTTGCCGATCCTCGAGGCCACGGCCGCGGCCTGGAGGTCCAGCGGCGCGGTCGGGTCCTGGGTTTCGCGGCAATTCGAGATCGAGCAGCGGAACCTGCCGGTGAGATCTACCGCGTGATTGCCATGCCGATAATCGAGCAAGACGCTGAGCACGACGTGCCCCGGCAGCGAGAGCGCACTGGCGACTGACGACTCGAGCGTTGGCAACGGCGAACCCGTATATTGTGCCGGCCCGAGTTGTACTTCGCTCGGCGCGATGATGCCGTCGTGATTCGCGTCGGCATAGGTGTACGGCTCCGCCCAGACACCCCCGAAGGCGTATCCGTCGCTGACGGGATTCCGAAGCGAACCGAGTGGGGGCGGGGTCGAGAGCCCGATGACTCGATTGCGGAACACCGCGATGGAAAGCGTGCCCTCCCAGCGAACAGACCCAAGCTCCACCGGGGTCGCGCGAACGATCGTCTCGATGCCCTTGTTCGTCATCGTGCCGATTTGCTCGTCCGCGGGTCCAAATGTCGTGGGAACGTTTTTCGCCCAGAGTCTCATCGAGCGGTCGCTGAACGCCGTGAGCTCGATATGCGTTAGGCGGCCGATCGTCACCTCACCACCGATCTCGACGGTCCTCGTCCGCTCCATGGTCGGTCGCGGCGGCTCAGCCGAAAACGGTGG
>DATEHJ010000169.1:0-7089 GCA_035279645.1 Gemmatimonadaceae bacterium | reverse complement strand
GTCTCGTGCAGGACGTCGCCGCGGTCGGCGCCGTGTGCGAGGAGGTGGGTGTCCCGTACGTCGTGGACGCATGTCAGGCCGTCGGTCAGTTGCCGATCGACGTGTCCACCATTCGCTGTGATTACCTCTCGGTCACGGCGCGGAAGTTCCTGCGCGGCCCGCGCGGCATCGGCTTCCTGTACGCGAGCGACAAGGCGCTCGCCCGCGGCGATCATCCCCTCTTCGTCGACATGCGCGGTGCGCGTTGGGTCGACGTCGATCGATACGACGTCGTCGACAGCGCGCAGCGCTTCGAGGACTGGGAGTTTCCGCACGCGCTTGTCCTCGGACTTGGCGCCGCCGCTCGTTATGCACGGGATGTCGGCGTCGAAGCCGGGGGCCGGCGCGCATCGGAGCTGGCCTCGTCGCTCCGAAGAGATCTCGCCGCGATCGATGGCGTGCGCATCCTCGACCGTGGTCGCGAGCAGTGCGCGATCGTAACGTTCGACGTGCGTGGTTGCGATGCGAACGAGATCGTCACTGAGCTCGCGCGCCGCGGCGTCAACAGCACCGCCAGCCTGCGCTGGTACGGCTTGATCGATTTTACGGCGAAGGGGACGACCTCGGCCGTGCGCCTCTCACCGCATTACTACAACACCGAAGCGGAGATCAGTTCCGCCGTCGGTCACCTGCGCGAGATCATCGGTCAGCAGAACGCCGTCCACGATTAGTTTTCGCGCATGCCTTTCCGTCTCTTCGCTCGCTGCCTCGTCGCGGCGCTGATGCTTCCGTTGGCGGTCGGTCGTGCGCAGGACTCGACCAAGTTTACCCACGCCGATTCCCTGAGAGGAAGTAACGGCCCCGGCAGGGCGTGGTGGGACGCCGCGTTCTACGATCTCCATGTGCGTGTCGATCCCGCGGATAGCAGCATCCGAGGATACAACGCGGTCGTGTATCGCGTGCTCGCGCCAGGCGACACGATGCAGATCGATCTGCGCAACCCGCTCGTCGTGGACAGTATCGTCCGGCGTCGCCACGCGCTCACGTATCGTCGTGACGGTGATGCCCTTTTCGTCTCCCTCCCCGATCGTCCGCGGGTTGGCGCCCTCGACACGATTAGCGTTTACTATCACGGCAAGCCACGGGTCGCGCACCGCGCGCCCTGGGACGGCGGCTTCGTCTGGACTCGCGACAGTCTGGGCCACACGTGGATCGCGACCGCGAACGAAGGCATCGGCGCGAGCGTGTGGTGGCCGAATAAAGAGCTCCGCGCGGACGAACCGGACAGCCAACGGATCTCGATCACGGTGCCGAGTGAGATCGTGGATGTCTCGAACGGCCGGCTGCGCAGCACGGTGAAGAATGACGACGGCACGACGACATACGAGTGGTTCGTTTCGAGTCCGATCAACAATTACGACGTCGCCGTCAACGCCGGCGAATACACGCACTTGACCGACACGTTCCAGGGCGAAAAGGGAAAGCTCACCCTCGACTTCTGGCCCCTCACGTACCACGCCGATACCGCGCGCAAGCAGTTCGAGCAGGTCAAGCCGATGCTCACCTGCTTCGAGCACTGGTTCGGTCCATATCCCTGGTATGCGGACGGCTACAAGCTCGTCGAGACGCCGCACCTGGGGATGGAGCACCAGAGCGCCGTCGCGTACGGCAATCATTTCAAGAACGGCTACCTCGGTCGAGACCTCTCGGCGACGGGTTGGGGAATGAAGTGGGACTTCATCATCGTGCACGAGAGTGGCCACGAATGGTTCGGCAACAGCATCACCGCGCAGGACCCCGCTGACATGTGGGTGCAGGAGGGCTTCACCAACTATGCAGAAGGCTTGTTCACCGAGTGTCAGTCGGGAAAGGAAGCTGGCGCCCAGTACATCATCGGCAGCCGCCGCAACATTCGGAATGACAAGCCGATCATCGCCGCCTTCGGTGTCGAGAAGGAAGGCTCCGGCGACATGTACTACAAGACCGGCAGCATGCTGCACATGATCCGGCAGGTCGTCAACGACGACGAGAAGTGGCGCGACATTCTGCGCGGCCTGAACAGCACCTTCTATCACAAGACTGTCACGGGCGCCGAGGTGCGCGCGTACATCAATCAACGTTCCGGCATCGATTTCAATCCCGTCTTCGCGCAGTATCTGATGACGACGCAGATTCCGACGCTCGAGTACGTGCTCACCGATTCTGTCGTTCGCTACCGCTGGACGAACGTGGTTCCCGGGTTCACGATGCCGGTGCGCGTGTCGATTGGCGGCGTCAGGCACTGGCTGCGCCCGACCGAGATCTGGGGGAGCACGCGCCTCGCCGGTGGTCGCGCCGGAGCACCGCTCGTGGTCGATCCCGATTTTTATATCACGACACGCGAGCTTACTCGCGCGATCCCCGACGTCAGTGCTGGCCTGCGTTCTGACGCGCTCGAGCACAATCATTTTCTTCGAACCGGCACATGAAGCTCACTCGCCTGCTTGGAGCGTCCGCGTCGCTCCTCATAGCCGCCGCGCCGTGCTACGCGCAATCGACTCGTGTGGGCCCGGCGCGCGGCAGCGTCCTCGTTGTCGGCGGTGGCTCGCTAGGCCCGGACGTCCTCGGTAAGTTCGTCGAGCTTGCCGGCGGACCCGATGCGCTCATCATCGACGTGCCGACGGCCGGTGGCGACAGTGTCTACCCGGCCGACTGGCAGGGCACACGCTCCCTCAAACAGGCGGGGGCGAGGCACGTCGTCGTGCTGCACACCATCGACAAGCGTCTTGCTGACTCGGATAGCTTCGCCGCGGTGATCGGCCGAGCCGGTGGTGTGTGGTTCGAAGGCGGCCGGCAATGGCACCTCGTCGACTCGTACGCTGGCACCAAAACCGAAAAAGCCTTTCACGCCCTTCTGGCTCGCGGCGGTGTCGTCGGAGGCTCGTCGGCCGGCGCATCGATTCTCGCGAGCTACTTGCTGCGCGGTGCGCGCGAAGGAAACGCGGTTATCATGGCGCCCGGCTACGAGAAGGGCTTCGCCTTCCTCCGCGGTGTGGCGATCGATCAGCACGTCGTCGCGCGCGAGCGCCTTCCCGATCTCGCCGACTCGCTGATGCCGCGCCACCCGGAGCTCCTTGGGATCTCCGAGGACGAAGGCACCGCCTGGTTCGTCCGCGGCGACACCGCCGAAATCATCGGCCGCAACAAGGCGTTCGTCTACGGAGGGCGCGAGCCTAACGACGCCGGCAAGCCGTTCCTCACATTGTATCCTGGCGACCGGTACGACCTGGGCGCGCGACGCGTGCTGCACCGCGCGAGCGACGAGGCACCGTTTACGGGCGCATTCGTGGATTCACTCTTCACGACGCTCGCGTCGGGGAGCGCCGCGACCGTCCTCGTCGCCGAGAGTGGCAGGGTGCTCGCCGATCGGTCGTACGGGATCCCCGCGCAAGCCAAGTACATGCCGACGACGACGGTGCCCAATTTCCCGTTAGGCGGCCTCTCCGCCGGATTCGGCGCAACTGCCGCGTTGCTCGTCGCGCGGGACGGAAAGCTCTCCCTCGACCAGCCGATCGCCGCCGGTGGCGCGACGACCGTGCGCGAGTATCTCGCCGCCCCGCCGCCTTGGCCAGACAGCGGTCGACAGCTCGCGGAGCTCATCACCAAGCAAAGCGCTACCGCGTTCACGCAGCTGGTGACACGGCGGATTTTCACCCCAATTGGCGCGCACAAGACCGTCGTGACGCCAGACGGGCAACTGCAATCCAATGTCGATGAGCTGTATCGCTGGGAGCTGGGACTCGAGCACAACCGCGAGTTCGGCGTCGACAGCGTTCCGGCCACCGATGGATCGTCTGACGTTAGGCAGTCGATGGCGCGCGGCGCCGGCTGGCACGCTGACAGCTATCGTGGCGTCAACCGCTTCGCCGAGTACGGCACTGCGATCGGCCACCGCAACGCCTTCGTGCGCATCCCCGATCGGAAAGCGGTGATCATCATCCTCACGAACAGCGACGCGTTCGACGCTCGAGCCGCTTCGGACGCGATTAGTGACCGGCTCGTTAGATAGTGGAGAGTGACTAGTGACTCGTCACTAGTCACTAGTCACTAGTCACTAGTCACTAGTCACTCTCTACATCTACCAGCGGTTCGGCCTCGGCGCGCGATCCGGCGCCGCCGGGTCGTCATCATAATAGGTATCGGACCAACGTTCGCTGCTCGTGATCCGACGCGCCTGCACGAGATGCCCCGAGAACCAGCGACCCCGCTCGCCTTCGCCGAGCACATCGTATCGAACGCCATTGCCCGTCGACGAGGCATGAATGAAGCGATCGCCGCCGACGTAGATCGCGACGTGGTTGATGCTGTACCCGTCGTTCGCGAAGAAGAGCAGATCGCCCGGTCGCAACGCGCCAGCTCGCGTCGACACCGGTTCGCCGAGGTCGGACATACGACGTGCACTCCGCGGAAGGCGGACACCCTCGCGCCAGAATACCCAGTTCACGAATCCCGCGCCGTCGAAGCCGCTGTGCGGGCTCGTACCGCCGCTCCGGAATTTCGTGCCGACATACTCGTCCGCCGTGGACAACAACTGTGAAGCAAAGCGCGAATCGAGGCTGTTCGACTCGATGATGTAGCGTCGCGGAGGTGGAGGCGCGATATACACGCGTTCGGCGATCTGCGGACGCGGCGGCTCCGGTCGATAGCGGCGGAATGGCGTGCCACCGCCAAAGCTTGCCGTTAGGCCGAGACGATACTCCCAGTTGCGCGGCGTGCCGACCGTCAGCGCCGAGTCGCTCCGCAGTGGGCGGCGATAGCGCGCTTCCACGCCGACGCCGAGCCAGCTCAGAAGGTTATGATGCGCGCCGAGGCCGTAGCTCAACGTCGCGAAGGACGTGTCGGCACCGCCTTGCGGACGCAGCCCGCTCCCGCCAACGCCGAAGAATCCGTACGGCGAGAATCCGAGCAGCAGGGATTTCACCACCGGAACTTTGCGGAAGGGTTCCACGAGTACGTCGGCATCGGCGGTCCACCCACCGACGTACACCCCCTGGTCGCGATAACTGCTGCTCACGGACTTGGTTTGGCAGGGCGTGGGCAGAGCGCCGCACTGTGTAAACTGGAAGTTCGTCGCTTCCTCGGGGCCGTCGCTCTTGCCGAGGTTCAAGCTGCCACTGACGCGCAGGCCGAAGATGCCGTTGTAGCCAGTGAATCCGAGTCCGCCGAACAACGGATCGGCAGATTGCTGCTTTCTCGCCGCGAAGCCTTCGAACATCATCGGTCCCTGCGCCGACAGGAGTGTCGGTGCGGAAAGGGACACGACGAGAGCGGCGCAAACCAAGAGCTGTGAGCGCATCCGAGTCATATTGTCCAACCGCTGGAGTCTGACGATGAGTCGCCGCAGAACCGATGCCAACGCGCAATCATCTTCATGAATGATCCTTCGCGTCGTTCACAATGAGCGTGCGCGGAGCACATATGGCATCACGAGCGCATCGGCGCGCTCGTCTCGAGCGTGGCCTTACGAAGACACTAAACGTGTCACGACGCGACAAAAACGGACAATCAGGCCGATCGTGGGGCTCGGAGCAGTGATTGCCACGACCACACGGCCTGTCATGACGCGACGCGATGCGTTTGACGGTTTAGACACAGCAATCGTTCAGAAGGATGCATTTCACTTCCGGCGATCTTTGATGCCGAACGCAGAACTTACGGTCGGGGTTTCTGGCTGTCGAACTCCGCCTCGCTCCCTGTCCGGGTTCGCCGCACGTCCTCACCCGCATCGTCCTTCTCGCGCCGGTCAGCACTCGGCTTGGTATTGAGACGGCCATCCGGGTACCCGCTTTCCGGCTGCTCTTCGGCGTCGTCGCGCGGCGGATTTCCCTTCGGCTCAGTCGGCATTTTCGTCGATCTTGGGGTTCTCACTGCCCCGCTCGGCCTCATCGTGCTGCTCGCGATCCTCGACGAGCCGCCGCCGACCCTTTGCCACTCCTTCCTCGCGCTGTCGCGCGAGCCGGTTCTCGACCGACTCCTCCGGCGGCGCGTCATGCAACTGCGTCTGGTGGCGCGAGTGCGTCTTGTCGCCGTGATCTCCTTCGGCGTGACCCTGAGGTCCCTTCTGATCTCGCTTGCTCATCGTTGCTCCTCGCTGTGAATCACCACACGCGACTGTCGCAGCCGCCAGAGCGCCGGGCAATGCACGTGCCGGACGAGACGACTGTACGGCTAGCGAACTCCGTGGCGAAACGTCGTCGGACCAAAGGACCATTGCCCTCGGCGACGTGCGGAGAAACACGGTTGCTGACTCACCGATCCGGAGTCATGTTCGGCCCGATGCCGACGCCGATCAGTCGGTCTGCACCGGAGGGAGGGAGGAAAATGCCGACACAATTCCGTTGCCTCGTCGTCGTCGCGGCACTCGCCGCCGTCGCGCCATGTGTCGCCGCACAGGGACGAGGGCAAGCCAGCCCTGAGGTCATTCAACAACGCTGGGACAAGGAGCGACAGCTCGAATCGCTCGCGGTCATCGATCGCAAGGTGATGGTCCCGATGCGCGACGGGGTGCGCATGGCGGCCGACGTCTATCGTCCGAAGAACGCTTCGGGTGCGGTCCCGATCGTTTTCGTGCGCACGCCGTACAACTTCAACTACTGGGACGTGCGCAATGGCGCCCCGCGCGACATGGGCGCTGAGCTCGACGCGGTAAAGCGCGGTTACGCGTACGTCGAGATGAACGAGCGCGGTCACTTCTTTTCCGAGGGTCACTACGACATCCTCGGGCCGCCGCTGACCGACGGCTACGACGCGATCAAATGGATGTCGACGCAGCCCTGGGCGAATGGGAAAGTCGGGCTCATCGGTTGCTCGTCGACCGCCGAGTGGCAGATGGCCGTCGCCGCGCAGGCGCCGCCGGGTCTGAGCGCGATCATCCCACAGGGATTCGGCGCGGGGGTGGGACGCGTAGCGCCCTACTATGAACAGGGGAATTGGTATCGGGGCGGGGCGGTGCAGATGCTGTTCATCGCGTGGCTGAGCGGCGAGCAGAACCAGGTGAGGCCGATGTTTCCGCCGGGAACGTCGCAGGCCGATCTCGTTCGCGAGTCGAAATCGTTCGATCTCGCGCAGCAG
>DATEHJ010000168.1:0-2010 GCA_035279645.1 Gemmatimonadaceae bacterium | reverse complement strand
CCCGCCGTTCTCCTGTCGAGCATGTCCATCTTCGCTCCGGGTCTCAGCATCGAGAAGCGCACAACCACCATTGCGATCATCAGCCTGAGTGTCGCGGCTCTCAACACGGTATTGAACTTTACTCTCGTTCCCGTGTTAGGCATCCGCGGAGCGGCGTTGTCCACCCTCGTGAGCGCATCGCTCGGCTTCCTCACGTACGTGGTCCTGAGCCAACGGCTCTATCACGTGCCGCATCGGTGGGGCGCCCTCGCGTTCGCAACCATCGCCACGATCATCGCGGGCGGTCTCGGCAGTCTGTTCGCGTTTGGCGTGTGGTGGAATACTCTCCTGCGATTGATCGAGATGATCGCGATCACATTGCTCTTCATTCGCCTCGGACTTATCAGCCGAAGCGACATCGTCCGAGGCTGGCACCGCCTACGTGAGCTCGTTGGCTACAAACCTGAACGCCGAATCGCATGAACCGTCCCGTTCAGCACGGCGTCAGCATCCGTTGGGCGAAAACCAGAAGTTCTCTCCAGCGAGCTCCGTGCGCCCCCTTTCGAGCCACGCATCGACGCGCTCAGCGGTGATTGATTCGCGCAGGCGCGACGGAGCGTGCGCAGAATAGCCGAGGTTCCAGAAGTGCTCGAAGACAGCGCGAAAGTTCCGGTTGTGACCCTGCGGATGGTTGCGCGAGAGGGAAAGCTCCATCAGCACCTTTGGTCGTTGCGCAACGGTGTGCTCGGCGCCGCGGAGCATCTCCCATTCCGCTCCCTCGACGTCAACCTTCAGAAGTATGCGCGCCCCATCGAACCGCTGTCCGAGAATCGAATCGAGCGGCAGCACCGGCACGGTTACGCCGTCGTACGTTGGTTGACCACCCCAGCCTGCCACGAGTGAAGCGCCCTGGCCGCGTCCGTACAAGGTCGCAATACCGGCGCGTGCACCGACTGCGACGGGGTACACCTCGACTGGACCCGGAAAATCGTTCTCGTGGAGATTCCGATAGAGCACTGCGAGGTTAGATGGGAGCGGTTCGATCGCGATCGCATGCACGCGCTGGGATGCGGCAAGGCAGGTGAAGAGGCCGCCGTTCGCGCCGCAGTCGACCAGAACGTCGGCGGAACGGAGTTCACGCGCGACGAGATCCAACTCGTCACTCTCATGAATACCCGAGGCCAGGTAATTGCCGCCCCATAGCGCGAATCCGTAGGGCGATACGGCGCGGCTCAGCCGCCGCGTCGCTCGCCGGTCGCGAAAGTTGCGGTAACTTCTGGCGACGATCGGTGCTCGATCGACAAGTCGGCGAAGAAACGAAATGGCGCTCATGCTGGAATGTCTGCCTCGGTCGTCGATCTCGGCTCGACTGAACGGATTTCACCGTGCGCCTTGATTTTCCGGCGATCAGGTCAACCTTATTGATTGTTCCGCTGAAATCGAGTCATTGCGGGCGCTATCTCTAAAATGGACCGATGGAGCACCGATGTCGTCTTTTGCGCATTCACTCGGCGCGGTCGTCCGTAACTCTTTGCGGATAGAGGCGGACCACTTTCGCGCTGACCTTCCTCACGAAAGAGCGACGCGTCTCGCCAAGAACTACCTGGAGTTGATTGAAGTCGAGACGGTGTCGTACTGCAACCGCACGTGCTCGTTCTGCCCCAATCAATTCATCGACCGGCGGAGCGAGAAGCATGTGATGCCTGAACACGCGTGGCAAACGGTGCTCACCGGGCTCCGTGAGTTGGATTACGACGGCACGTTTGTCTGGTCCCGCTACTCGGAGCCGCTGTCCGAACGGCGCATCCTCGACCGCATTCGCGAAGTGCGCGCCGCGGCGCCACGCTGCCGCATCTGCGCAAATACTAACGGTGATTATCTGAACGCCGCGTTTCTCGATGAGCTGGCCGCGGTGGGATTGAACAGGCTGTTCGTGGACTTGTACATGCCGGACGCTGAGACTTACGACCTCGATGTCGCGCGCGAGTACCACGCCAAGTTCGAGCAGCGCATCGGCAAGCACTGCACGCT
>DATEHJ010000167.1:0-2414 GCA_035279645.1 Gemmatimonadaceae bacterium | reverse complement strand
GTCGGTGATGATGAAATCCGTGACGAGATTCTGCAGCCCGACGTTGAAGATCTTGAGCTTCGTCGTGAAATCGACGTGCATCTCCAGTGTGTCGGGACGGGGCCGCGCGGCGCCGAAGAGCGGCACGAGGCGGCCCTGGCCAGCCCGATAGTGAATGCTCAACTGGCGGTCGGCGCCCTGGATGTCGAACCAGATGGCGCCCGTCCGGTCGGTGACCGCCATGCGATAGTGGGCCGGGTTGGCATACTTCGCGATGTAATCGGCGAACGCCGGCATGCGCTCTTTGAGGGCGTCGGTGTGGATGCCGATCGTTAGGCGCACATCGCTCGACCCGTCGCTGTAGGGCGTGGCGCGAATCGAGTCGAGCGAGAAGAGCTGCCCGAGCGCGGCAGCGGCGCGCGGCGCCACCGCTCGGTAGTCGGCGCGGATCTCCGTCTCCGATCCATGCTCGCCGGAGCCGAGGAGGGCCGTCGTCAACGCCCCGACGTCGGCGGCGCTCACCGTGCCGAGGGCGAAGTCGACCGCCGTGTCCCAGACGAATTCGTTAGGCCCGAGGCGTGCGAGCGTGATGAAGTGGCGCGAGTCGCCGAGCCGCGCCGGCCGGGGCACCGCTGCCCGGCTCGTGAACTCGTAGCGCCCGTCTTGCTCGGTGCCCTCGACGAGGAGCGCGCGAAGCACTGGACTGGGCATGCTGGTCCAGACGGTGGAGTCGTCGAAGACATGCGACGGAACGAGCGCGTTCCGGTTGAGCTGATTGCGCGCGAGCTCGTACTTGTGGTCCCGCGCGACCTGGGTGTAGCGGATGACGAAGGCGCCGAAGAGCTGATCGGCGTTGCGCTCGAGTGCAGTGCCGCCGGGTCCGAGGCCGCGAAGCGCTTGTCGGCAAGCGGTAGATGCGAGCGCGAGCGTCGTGAGTGCGATGCAGCTCCAACGTGCGATGCGCGCGCGCCGACCGGAGCGGACCGAGTCGTGCAAGATCAAATGGAGCCAGCGTTTGCGGAGATCGAGCACTCGCGTCGGTGGCCGTGAAAGAGGGAGCGCGCGGGTTGTAGGGATGCTCAAATCGCGCTATTTTGCGTGAGTTGCGCAAGGCCCCGGCCGCGGATTGTAAGGCGGCGGGGTTTTGGTACTGCCCCTTGGTGTAACTGGCAACACGTCTGACTCTGGATCAGAAGAGTCCTGGTTCGAGCCCAGGAGGGGCAACTGAGAGCCCGGCAACGCGTTAGGCGTTGTCGGGCCCTTTCGTGTTTACGGCAGTTGGTCTCGAGTTGGTCTTTTCGGCGCGTTCGTCATGCAGCCGAAGCGTTTGCACTGACCGCGGACACCTAGTCTCATCGCCCCCGCTGGGCCACGGGTAGGTTGGCCTGGGATCGCGCGTGTGTCGCTCGTCGTGAGGCCGCGCGTGTAGACATGCTCGCGCCGCACGCCCGAATACCTCGTGACAAAACCCTTATATAGGTAGAGGCGCGAAGCATCGTTGTTGCGAGTCGCCGTGGTCTCACTCACGCCGCTCCTTCGATCGCACGCCTCCCCCTCGAGCGCGCCGCAGCTTCCGGTAACATCCACGAGGTACGCGAGGCGCGACGCGAGGTTGGCCGATCCGAACGGTCGTTCCGCTCGCGCGCATCCGTCGTCTGCTTGCTGGTACGCGCCGTCTGGTTGCCGTGACACGCGTTCTGCTCGCCGTTCCGCAACGTCACCTCGACGTGCACGTTGTTCCGCACATTTCACGATCCGTCAGCAAGCGCGGAAGGATGATCGGCTGACTTGAAAGCTTGTTCGGCTCGAACGAAAACGTGTTCCGCGCGCACGGAAAGCTGTGCGGCTCGCGCGCGACGCCGTTCCGCCGACACGCAACTTCGTTCGGCTCGAGCATGAGCGTCGTCGGCTGCATGTGGCAGCCATGCTGGTGGCAGGTGCAGCCGTACCGCGTCCCTGCTCATCGCGATATCTGGCAATCGCACCCGTTCCGGTGATCGCGATTTGCCGTCGGATCGCACGATCTTCGCGATTGACTACCGCTTCGCAAATTCCGGCCGCGATGCGCGCCTGACACTTCATCGCGCCGCTCGTACTGGCGACACCAACAGGGCGTCACTCGCCGGTGCCTCGCGTTCAGTGAACGCTCACGGCCCGCCCGATCGCCGCGCAACCCGTACGGCGAAGCGGCGACGGCGTTCATCGAGCGGGTACGCCTGCATCGATGACTGCTCCGCTCGTACCGCTGATCACGACGGTCGTACCGATCGCTGTTCACTTGGAAACGGCAACGATTCGCATTCTTTCACAAAGCGTGCGACCATCACCGCTCGTCGTGCCGAATGCGATACGAACAGGACAGTCGCTTTCTGCAGCAAATCGATTCCCATCGGCCGCCGCAGCGGGCGCGCGCGCCGCGTTTCGATTCCCCGAGG